>CAYMYI010000221.1:0-1591 GCA_964394585.1 uncultured Roseobacteraceae bacterium | reverse complement strand
TTGAAACAAAAGACGGTGGTGATGGTAACCCACGATGTGGAAGAAGCGATTGAGTTGGGGGATCGTATTTGCCTGATGGATAAGGGGGAAATTATGCAAGAAGGTAGCGTAAACGATTTGCTGTTTCATCCTGAAAATGCCTTTGTGCGCAACTTTTTTGCACAAAATCAATTTTTCTACCGCATGCGTGCGCTCACTCTGGGCGATCGGCAAGCGATGCTCCGCATCCCTACCTTACAAAAAGGGGTAGCTTTTACCAAGCTACCCGCTCACACTTCATTTTTCGATGCACTGCAAGCCATGGGAAACGCAGGCACTCGCTTTGCCTATGTGGAAGCTACTCCGAACAAAGCTGCCTTTACCACCTCGGCACAAAAGCTCTTGCAGGCTCTTGCCGAAGAGGAAGACTAATGCGATTTTTCGCGTGTTCCACCGTGCCCTCCTGCGACAATCAACAAGATTTTCACATTCAAATAAATGAACTTAAAAAATTGAATGATCGGATTGTGCATCTTAAACCGTTGATATTTTGAAATTCTTTCCGACATGATTCTTCGCGTTTAGTACAATAAAAAATTAGTATAAAAAAGACTATTCGGGAATCATCCACCAAAGTGGTTTCATCTTCGCTTTCCACAAAAAGGCGTGGTGCAGTAAGTATTTTACCCAATGCCCTGCCAAGCCAATATCGGCAAAAGTTTTATTGATGTTCCGCCCGCCGGTTTTTTCGTATTTCACATAATCGGGGACAATCGGGTACGTGGTAATGCTAATCGCAGAGCCTTTGGTAAGTCCATAACCTGCCGAAGCGATACAAGCCGCCCCCATATTGCCTAATGAACCCTTGTGGTGCAGCTCTTTTGTTCCGTTCCCCAACATTTCGATGATGTTATCGGCAACGAGCTTGGCGGTAATTCCGGAAGGCATACCGGTGCGCGGCGGAGCAGGGAAAATCTCGGTTCCGTTTTTACTCTTTCTTGGTTTGGAAATGCTATGCGGTGGGGCAAAGGCAATGCCCGGGGCAAAAATAGTAGGGTACGAGGGGTTCTGGTACGTCTCGGGCCAATCTTGTACGGTCCACTCTTCGTAGGGCTTGGGCGTGTAGTCAGCATCCACAATCATAAATCCTTTAAATAGTTTTTCAGTGATGTTTTCACCTTGTTTGTCGAATGCTTGGAAGCCATGCCCGGTAAATGCAGGAATCAGCATTCCGAAATCAAATGAAATGGTGTGATATTCCCCATCGAGGGTTTCGTAGTGAACCACACCTTCTTCTACTTTTTGAACGGCCGCGCCTAAAATCCAATCAATACCACGGTCTTCAAAAATCATTTCAACCATCTCTGACGACTTCATCCGTTGGCCGCCATAACTCATCAGCATGCCATCCATCCCGAAATCGCCCAGCTTGTATTCGTTGGAAATCCAAGTGATTTTCACTCGATCGCGCAAACCAATGCTACGGATTTCATTTTCTACATTTAAAATATACTCGAATGCGGCTCCTTGACAAGTTGCTTTGCCATGGCCGGTGCCTATCAGAATATGCGCAGTTTCGTTGTTAAGTTTTAATTTCTGGATTAGCGCCTGC
>CAYMYI010000220.1:0-1597 GCA_964394585.1 uncultured Roseobacteraceae bacterium | reverse complement strand
GTAGTTGCATATTTTGGTCAAATTCTTCAAAGTTTTGGCATTTCATTCGTTTATACGATTGCGTCAAGGCATCAATGGGGCGTTCCATCAGTTTAACCGAAATCCACTTGCCATCCTCTTGGCGAACAATGGGCCCGTGGTGCGTGTAGTAGGCGGTAAACTCTTTGGTTTTTAGGGTTCCCTCTTCAGTTTTGTAAGGAACTTGAATGGGTTTGGGTGTAACGGGAAGTTCTTCACCATCGTGGAGGTAATAGAGTTTTCCATCTTTTTCTGTAATGGTTTCTACATAATAGTCGATGGCATCGGCATAGGTAGAGGTATGCATCCATCCTAAGCGTTCGTTAAATCCTTGGTAAATGAAAAACTGCCCCCATGTTACGGCACCGTAGGCGTTAAGCCCTTCTTCGCTTACCATGTGCACTTCGGCACGGAAGAAAAAAGAAGTATGGGGGTTGATGGCGAATAGAGCGTTGCCAGTGGCGCTGTTACTTGGGGCAATCGCAAAACCATTCGAGCCTGAAGGTTCTTTTTCAGCTTCGGGGATATCGGTAACGTTATAGGCAACATCGTTTTCATAGGTTTGGTAGAATTCTTTTAACGGTGTAAGCCGAATTTGCTCGATATCGGTTCCAATGCTACCCTCGGTAAAGGTCAGTGCCATCCACGGCTCAAACTTCTGAATCACTTTTGGCTTTACTTCCGGATGTTTAAATAGGTAATAGTTAATGCCATCGGCATAGGCGTTCATCAGTTCTTTAAGCCACTCTGGGCTCTCGTCGTATTTCTGTTTGAAGGCTTCAGGGCTTACGAAGAGTTTCATGCGCAAATCGCGATACAACTCGCTTTCTCCTTCGATTTCTGCCAACCGACCCATTCCATTGATATAGTTCATTTCCACTCGGTTGAAATCGTCTTCGCATTGGGCATACAGTACCCCGAATACGGCATCGGCATCGGTTTTACCATAGATGTGTGGTACCCCGAACGAATCGCGGTAAATCGTAACATTTTTGGCACGAGCCTCCCAACGTTCTTGTTCTTCCGTAAGCGATTCGATCTGTTGAGTAGGAGCATCGCAGGCAAACAGCCATAGCAAAAGTGCCCCAATCCAAAATGTGTGTTTCATAAATTGTAGGTTTAAGGAGTATGTAGAATGTATTATGTAAGAGTAATATATTAGGATTTACCAGATTTGCGAATCTTGTGTCTGGAAATTTCAGCGTTGGCATAAGTAGTAACTGCCGCTACGGCGTTCCCAAACCGCGATTGCATGCGCATAGAACTTGTGCCCGGCTCTGGTAGCATTTTTTGTTTTGATGTAGAAAACGGGGAAGTAGTACGCGCACACCACCAAGGTGAGGTATTCGAACAGCTAAAGTAGCTGTACGCTTATGTTTGAAACAACGGCAGGGCAATGCGGAAGGTAGTGCCTAGCCCTTCTTCACTTTCAAATGTGAGGCTGCCCTGGTGTTCTTCTATAATTTGGTAGCTGATGGATAGTCCTAAACCAGTGCCCTTGCCTACTTCTTTGGTCGTAAAAAAAGGATCGAAAATCTTCGGAGCAATTTCGTTAGGGATTCCTACTCCGTTATCAGTA
>CAYMYI010000219.1:0-1618 GCA_964394585.1 uncultured Roseobacteraceae bacterium | reverse complement strand
GAGAGTAATAGCTTCTAACTTCAGGTCATTGTCCCACTAGAATGAGGATTGCGACCCAAATTTGTTTTTTTTTTCATAAGTAAAATAATTTAAACTTCAGGTCATTGTCCCACTAGAATGAGGATTGCGACATCCCTGATAGGTCTTGTTTCATATCATATACCATTCTTCAGGTCATTGCAAACCGTTTGTCCGACCCACTAGAATGAGGATTGCGACCTCTTTCGCAAGCCCAAAGTAGGGCTCAAGAAACCCTTCTTCAGGTCATTGCAAACCGTTTGTCCGACCCGCTAGAATGAGGATTGCGACATCCCTGATAGGTCTTGTTTCATATCATATACCATTCTTCAGGTCATTGCAAACCGTTTGTCCGACCCGCTAGAATGAGGATTTTGCATTGTTATGGAGTATGGTTTTGGGAGTTGAGGTTTTGGGGTCATTGTGCCACCGGCAGGCGTTCCTGTACAATGAGGATTGCGAATTGTTACGGAGTGTATTTTTGGTGTAAGATTTTTACCTATTTCACACATTTTTTTAGATGAAAAAGTAGAACCTTTCTTGTTAGTTAGATATTATTGAGTAAAAAATGGCAACATGAGTAACTTGAACGATATACCTCACGGAAACCCAATAGAAGAGGCAAGAAGGTATTTAGCTGATGCTAAAGAGCTATTATCTAAAAAAGCAAAAAAAAGAGGCAGGTTTTACAACGATCCTAAATATGTGCGCATGGCAGGAGATACCGCTTGGCATGGGGTATTCATTGCTTTGGAAGCTACCTTCGGCATGAGCAAAAAGAAGAAAAAGGGTAGGCTCGATGTAAACGACTATAAAACAGCCGTAAAAGCTCGGAATAAAACGATAGGAAGGGTAGTAGATTCTGCCTATAACTATCTTCATTTATTTATGGGCTACGATGGCGATTTAAACCTAACAACTGCTCAGGAAGGACTTAGACAAGCCCATGAAATAGTAGATTGGTGCGAGAAAATATATAAGCGTTAAATCACGAAAACTATTAAATCCGATGAAAATGACACTTGGAATTATACTTATTGTTCTTGGCTTGGCAATCGCAGGTGCAGGCGTTTTTATGGTTATGAGTCATCAAGCCGTTCCCGAACCGCCATTGGTTGAAGAGTCTTCTCGCTTGGATGAAAGTGTTTCAGAAGATGAAACCGATGCGCTTAGTAATGCGGAAAAAGGTGTTCAATTCGAACAATAGGTCGTTTCGCTTTTCAGCAACCGATATTTTTCCATTTCAGAATGGCGTGGTGATAAAACGAGTATTTAAGCATACATCAATTGAAAAACTACACCAAAAAGTAAAGAGTTGTTTTGAAAATTCCCTCTTAAAAAATCTGTCTTTCTCCTTTTTGAGCTAATGCCATGAAAGGGGAATGGTTTCATTTGTTGATAGGTACTATCTAAATATTGATATCTGAAAAGAGTCAATTTCGTAACCTATGCCCCCTGAAAGCCTTACAAGGCTGCTTTCCCACAGCACAAAAGATAGCATAAGGCTTGTAAGTAAATAGAGCGAACATATAGCCCCTATATTGAAATACCCATCGGACGAGAATGGGTGGCTATGTTGCGAGGTAGGCGGTTACGAAAA
>CAYMYI010000218.1:0-1787 GCA_964394585.1 uncultured Roseobacteraceae bacterium | reverse complement strand
TGTTATCCACTACCGATTGGAATGCCATTTATCGGTTTCTTTGGTAGTCCGCCGTATTTCGGCTTTACGTGGTGGATACTTCAAAAACTGATAAATGGCATTCCAATCGGTAGTGGATAACACTGCCTGCTCGGCAGGTGTTTCCCCAATAAAGATGGCTTTTGCCCCCAAATTTTTTGCTAAGGCTACATCGGAAAGGCGATCGCCTATTACAAAAGAGTTTGCCAAGTCGTACGTTTCTGAGAAATACTCGGAGAGCATAGCCGTACCGGGTTTGCGGGTGGGCAGATTTTCATGTTCAAACGAGCGATCAATATGGATTTGAGCAAAGTGCACTCCCTCGCCTTCTAAGGTTTGTAACATCTTACGATGAGCCGGCCAAAAGGTGTCTTCGGGGAACGAATCGGTACCCAAGCCATCTTGGTTGGTTACCATCACTAAAAGATAATCGAGCTCGGTTGCTATTTTGTGCAAAGCGGTGATTGCCCCGGGAATAAAAGCTAATTTTTCAAGCGAATCGACCTGAAAATCGGTGGGAGGTTCCACAATGATGGTCCCATCCCTATCAATAAATAAAACTTTCTTTTTCATGCTGCAAAAGTAAGCACTGTTTGGTAAGTCAGTGCTTTTCATTGAGCGATTCGGGCAGAATTTCGTGCGGCTTCTTCTTATGATATTTTAAAGAATAGACCGATTTATACGATTGCGGGTTGGCAAAGAGCGCATCGAGCGAGCTACGCGTTTCCCCATCTAAAAAAGGAAGAAGCGGTTGCTCAACGGTAAATAGTTTCGGAATTGATTTTTTGATCTTTTCGTCCCATTGCCGGTAGTACATTTCAAAATCGTCGGGATGAATGCGCTTTCGGCAGTTAGGTTCGCCACAAACCAACTCCATGGCTTCCTCTATGTTAAAAATGCCGTATTCGTCGGTAATTTGTTCCCCTTTCTGAATATCGCGTATGGCGATTTCAAAACCGTATCCGGTGCTAATGGTGTTGCAGTTGCAGCAGTGGTTTACATACTTGGCAAAATCCCAGCTTACAATATGATTCCCTTTTTCGTCGATGTAGCAATACTTATCAATCATTGCTTGCATTTCCGGGGTATTCATCAAATAATCGGTGGGCGTAATGGTAAGTTCTAGGCTATCTTTTACATAAACAATGGTGCCTTCGGCAATCGTCTCAGTGGCGAATACTCCGTACCCGACCGTCTGATTTAGGAATCGCAATTCCGTATGAGGATGTATCATGTCTTTAGAAAATTCGGCGAATGTACTGTATTTATCTTTTAAAAATAGGATTTCTCCTAAAAAGATTTCACAAAAAATTAATATTGTAAATTATTGATTATCAGAGCGCTAAAAACAAGAATCAGAAATTACGTCCGATTAGTTGTCGTTTATTTTACGCTACCGATTTGCAGAGTAAAGAATATAAATTACCTTTGTAAGTGATTACTTACTAATAACATGACAGAAAAACAAGAAAACATACTTCAAGCCGCGCTAGAACTCTTCGCAAAAGAAGGTTACCATGCTACCTCCACGAGTAAAGTGGCGAAGCAAGCCAAAGTCTCAGAAGGACTAATTTTTCGGCACTTTGGCAACAAAGCCGGGCTTCTAAATGCCATTATCCACTTAGGAGAAGAGCGAATTAAAAAGCTCTATGCAGAAATTGTCATGGAAACTGACCCGAGTGTGGTAATCCGCAAAACGTTGGAAATCCCTTTTACCGTAAACCCTTCTGAATACGATTTTTGGAAGCTGCAATTCAAGCTAAAGTGGG
>CAYMYI010000217.1:0-1853 GCA_964394585.1 uncultured Roseobacteraceae bacterium | reverse complement strand
AAGAAATGAAAAAGCCACAATATCGCGACCCGCTTTTCTTTGGGCATAAGAAAAAGCCCAAGAAGCGTCCTGTAGGAAAACAAAAACTCTGCAAAGAGTGCGGAATTTACCATTAAACATAAAAGCCCTTCGATTCTCAAAATCGAAGGGCTTTTTTAAACTAACAGGTGTAAAACTATCGAACTACTCTTTTTAAGATAAACCGCGTAACGAAAATGCCGTTACCGTCGGTTTCTCCACTATCGCTTTCAACGCCACTAGTTACAAACACCAGTTCCCACCCTTCATCGGATAACTGATTCAATTTCGAAGAGATAAGTGCATCGTTAGAGGCGATATTCTGAAAGTTGATACCGGTGAGGCTATAAAAATTGAGCAACTTGGTTTCGGCGAACTTATCAATTTTTCCATCTCTTCGGCGTACATCGCCTTGTTGGCTTGTTCTGCCATCGGTACGTTCGGTGGTGCGCGCATCTACATCAACTTCCTCGCGGCTTTCAATCAGGCGCGAGCGACCTATGCCCGCCGGAACGATGGACTCTACCGTAGTAATCACTTTGTATTCTATCATGGGGGCATCGCTTTCGTTTTGGGCATAGCTTACGCTGCTTGTTGCCCATACCATTGCAAAAAGTGTGATCCAATTTTTCATGCTTGAGTTATTTAGTTTGCACATCAGTTTTACCTAAAAGTAGCAGGAAATTTGAAACGGTTGCCCACAATACAGGAAATATCTTCTTTTATTATCGCCGTCGTAGAAAATCGCTTTTCAGTTTTTCAAAAGCGATAATTCCACTGAGCGTAGCGCCGGGAATCCCTTGCCCTGGGTAGGTAGTATCGCCGCACAGATAGGCACGTTTACCGTCGAGGCGGGCATCGAGCATTTGCCAAGGCTTAAACCGCATGTATTGTGGGTAGCCTCCTACAAACCCCATCGCGCGTTGTGTCCACTTTTGCCATCCTTTTGGCGTTGAAGAGTGGCTATATACGATGTTTTCCGGGCGAATCAAATCGAGGTGTGCGAGCGCCTCAAGAATTATGCGTTCAATGTGTGTTTTATCTTCGATGATGCACCCCTCGGGGTTTGGTACATGCGTGCTAATAGAAGCAACCATATGCGAGGGGTCATCGGTTCTGCTGGTATCGTCCGGGTGGTTCAAACTTAGAAAAATACTATCTGAGTGTGTATAGGGTAGTGGTTCTTGCAAATGGATTTGATGGTGAATGGAGGGGTATTCGCGATGTTTTCGAAACCCAATCCCTAGTTGGAAACAACTGTTCAATTCCTTCGATTCCATCACATTTCGTTGGTATTTAGGGCGTACTTTTCCCTTAAACAGCGGCAACGTATTATTTATTGGTATGGCAGAAACCACGTATTTGCACTGAAATGCGCCTTGTTTCCGTGTAGTAATTTCGTAGTGCTCGGCATGGGTTTCTATAGTAGTAACCCCTGTGCGCAGCATGAGCGTACTCCCTTGTTGTTCTAGGTACTCTACCAGCGGATTGACCAAATTAATGAGGCCTCCTTCCATATAATAGTTTGTGTAGTTGGTATAGCATAAGGCGGTAGCCCCAAAGAGCACATTCACTTCTTCAATATGATTTTGGGCGGTAATCAGAAGTTGCTCGTTCACGAAATCGACAAAAGACTGATTGTCGAGTAAGTCATATATGGCCAATAGTTGTTTCATCGATTTGAACACCAACGGGGCAAACCGAAATTGTTCTATCGAAGCATTTTTGGCAGCAAACAGCAAATCGTTCAGGTTGCTAGGCGGAAAATGCGTTTGTTTCAACGAGGTTTTCCAAACAAATTCGCTTACCCTAAAGCAATACTCCCAAAAGGGACG
>CAYMYI010000216.1:0-1886 GCA_964394585.1 uncultured Roseobacteraceae bacterium | reverse complement strand
TCTCCCCCTTCCCCTCTCTTTCAAGAGAGGGGTGGCCGCTGTGGCGGACGGGGTGCGTTGAAATATGTAATAAAATTTTTTACACGGTGTACTTACGCAAGAATAATTTTTATTGTTTAACCAAAAACTGCCGGGCAGAATTTGAAAAGGGAATTGTTACGCAGCAATTATGGATAATGCACAATTCTCTCTCCTCCTCCGCAAAACATAGAAGAGGGTCATGAAGCTACTACTTGATTCACAACTACATCGCGGTTGCTTTCCAAGCTGTTTCCGTTCGGGCAATGTTCCGAGTGTGGTGTATGTGGTGCAATTGAGCCGTGTAGCTCCTATGAAAATTCGCCAGACAGCAAAATTCAAAATCATGGGAAATCCGCAAAACTATCAAGAGCTAGTACAGAAGGTTACGATGTATCTGGATAATGAACTCAACCAGGATGCCGAACGAGCACTCTTGAAAGAGATTAAAGCCAACCCTGCCTACTACGAAGTCCTCAGTAAAGAACGCTCCTTTAGAGATTTTATCAAAAGTCGTGTCCATCGACGGAAAGTTTCCCCCGCTCTCATCCAATCCATAAAAGATAAAATAAAGGTCGCTCCCGCTTTTAACGAATAGATTTTCATTTCAAAATATATCGGTTCAGCCACTGCCTTTATCGTTTGTACATTTGGCGAAAAGCAGAATCCGACAAACACGCCTGACCGTCTTGTACCAACAGGTGCCGGGCGGTCAATATATTTGCTTTAACGATATGATACCAACGCCGACTCCTAAGAAGCTTTTTCTAATTGATGGGGCAGGTGCCCTGACCTCAGCGTTTTTCCTTGGCATCATACTGGTGCATTTCAATAGTCTCTTCGGTATGCCTGTTCAGGTACTCTACATCTTGGCACTGCTAGCCTGTGTATTTGCCGTGTACTCCCTATCTTGCTTTTTCTTGTTGAAACGAAACTGGAGAACATTTTTGCTTCCCATTGCCATCATCAATGCGCTTTATTGCTGCTTGACTTTAGCACTGGTGATTTACTTTTCCTCTCAACTCACTACACTGGGCATACTCTACTTTGTAGGCGAAATCCTGATTATCGTCGGACTGGTAAGCATAGAATTTTCCACATATCTAAAAGCAAAATAACACGAAGCCGTATCGGCAATTTGTACGACCCAAGCTGATGAATATTTGATTTTGAGCAGTTTATCGAAACTTGAGATACAACTTTTACGCATGGATTGGTAACACTTATCGGTCACGTCGGTCACTATCGAAGCCGAGTAGCCGCAGGCGTTACAAATCGACGGGAAACTGGGCAAAGCCAGCAAAAAGCATAGAAAGAGGACTTGCACCGTTTTATCCATGCAAGCCCTTTTACATTATTATTCACGTGGAAGATACAAGGCATTAGATGTTAAGTTGTTTTTGATACAACAGGAGCTGCATCTGCATAACTTTATACCTAATACATCATTCTCGATACCTGAAAATTTTCTTAGTTATCAAAACTGCCTTCTTCCTGGAAGGACGCAAAGTCAAACATTAGCGTAAAACGCAAGGTGTTATCCAGTGGGTTACGCTGATTGGTGGTTGGCACCAAATAGGAGAAGTTCAAACCAAAAACGTTGTATTTCAAACCTAAACCTACCGTCAAAAAGCGACGATTACCCTTGGTAGCGTGCTCGTGGTAATAGCCGGCTCGCACCGCAAACTGCTCATCGTACCAGTACTCCGCACCGAAGGAAAACATCAACTCTCGCAACTCTTCCTTGAAGCCCAGCGGCGCATCGCCAAAAGAGGTGAACACGGCACCAATTGGTGATTCTTCCTTGTAATCGGGCACCCCGTCGCCGTTCATGTCATGCAGGATGACACGATTCGCCCAGGTCTTAT
>CAYMYI010000215.1:0-2157 GCA_964394585.1 uncultured Roseobacteraceae bacterium | reverse complement strand
CAAATCGAAAATCTAGAATTTATGATTCGCAACTTCGATATGCTCAATTCCTATCGGCGAAATAAGCAATCCTCTTCGCAGCTTTTCTCTACCCAAATACTCCACTATTCGCTTGAAAACATCATTTTTGGGCAGCCTTATGCCACATATGAATACCCTATCGATCATCTGGAAGGTATTCATATCCAGCTGCCATTATTCATGCAAGAAGTCCACAACATCCAAACTTTTCAGGATGCTGAAAACTACATCAGCCGCTTGGCAAAATTTGAGGAAAAGTTTGCACAAGTTGAAGAGCGAATTCTCATGCACGAAGGGTTCGGCGCTATTCCCCCTTTGCACCTTATCGAAGTAATGGAGCAACAAATTGAGCAGTTTTTGGCAATGGGGATTACCCAGAATATACTCTATCAAGATTTCCAACAGAAAGTAGCCAAACTGACCCAACTACCCGATGTTAGTATTCGGGAGTTTAACTATGAGCTAAAGCTACAACTAGAGAATAACGTAATTACTGCTTACCAAAAACTTCTGCGCGAATTACGTGGTATGAAAAGCAGTGCTTCATCGGAAGAAGTAGGCGTTTGGAAGTTAGAGGATGGCATCTCGTATTACATGTATTTACTTAAAACGCATTTGGCTGTAGACCAAGACGTGTTCTACACCTCGCTAACATTCGATAGCCTGCAAAATATGGCAAGCCAAGAGTTAGAAAAAGTTCAGCGCCAAACCCAAACATTATTACTAAAAATGGGCTACGACCCCGAACAGGGAATTGCCGCTGCTATGGAGCAATTAAACACACAACCCGAGTACTTTTACCGAGGCGATTCCCTTGCACAAAAAGACCTTATCAACGATTTGAACTTGCTGCTATATGACACCGAACGCAAAGCCCAAGAACAAAAAATGTATTTTCCTTACAATGTTGATATAGTGCTGAAGGCAATGCCCCCGATGATGGCATCCTTTCCTCTTACATATTATTACCCTGCCGATTGCCCAGGTAAACGCCCTGCAAGCTTATATATCAACATGAGCGAAATGCAAGATTTGCCTAAGTTTAGCTTTAAAAATTTACTTATTGAACACATTTGGCCGGGCAACCACCTAATGCATGCACAACAACGCAGCAATTCGCAATTGCCTTCGTTTCGTAGAGTACTAGAGATTAGCTCACATACAGAAGGCTGGAAACGCTATGCAAAAGACCTAGCCTTTTCGTATGGTTTGTACGATAACGACCTCGAAAAGCTGGCAATGTTCCAAAGTAACTTACTTCAGGCAGCTCGGATGACCACCGATATCAACCTACATACTAACCAATGGGGTCGCGAACAAGCTATCCATTTTTTACAAACCACGTGCGGTATCACTCAATCTCGTGCAGAAAAAGAGGTTGATCAGTTAATCGTAATGCCGGGAAAAGCCTGTGCATTCTTGTTAGGCTATCGGCACTTACTGCGAATGAAACAACGTGCCAAGGCTGCTCTTGGTGAGTCGTTTAACGAGTCCCTCTTCCACCAATATATTTTGAGTATCGGGCCAATCCCGCTGAAATATACCGAAGAGACCTTTGCAAGGCTACTTAATGCGGTAAAATAATCTTGTCATTCCCTTGAAAACACGGGGAAAGCCTAGATTTTTTCGCAGGGTAATCGGCAAGGTTGCTATCTTTGAAAAAAGGGAAGTAGCGTCGCTGATGCGGTTTCCTTTAGCCTATCTACAATTCGATATCACCTAAACTTTATATGCTATGATTGAAATTATTCCTTCTATTTCAGTAATGAGCGGGCAATTGGTTCGGTTAGAACAAGGCGATTACGCAAAACGAAAAACATACCGAGAAACCCCATTGGAAATCGCTAAGAAATTTGAAGATCATGGAATTAGAAAAATCCATCTCATCGATTTAGATGGTGCTCGAAAAGGGCAAGTAGTAAACTACGAAACTCTCGATTTAATTAAACGCCATACTTCTCTTATTGTCGATTTTGGAGGTGGAATCAGCAACGATGGCGACCTTATCCAGGTATTTGAGCACGGCGTTGATAAAGTAACCATTGGTAGTTTAGCCATTAGCAACCCCGACCAAGTAATATCATGGCTGATTACCTACAGCAGAAATAAAATAACACTTAGTGCCGATTTTTTCAA
>CAYMYI010000214.1:0-2379 GCA_964394585.1 uncultured Roseobacteraceae bacterium | reverse complement strand
AGCGCCTGCAAGGCTTCTGAGGCGTGTTGGGCATGCCCGTAGGTACATACGGAGTACACATGGTTGGTACCCGGATTCAGCCCTTCGGTAAGGTCGAACGCTAGGCGTGGCCCGGTGGCGTTGATTAGGTAATCGTACGTAATTTTTTCTACTTCTCCTTGCTGCTCACCTACTACGTATTCTGCCATTACATACGGTTGGCTTTCGCCATCATCCCCTTCCGGGTGAAACGTTTTCACTTTTGCTTGCTTGTAGGTAATCCCTTTGCGTTTGTAGAGGGGTGCAAGGGGAAAAATCACGTCTTTTGAGGTCATTTTACCGATGCCCAACCAAATATTGGAAGGCACCCATTGATAGTTGCTGTTGGGGGAAACCACGACTACTTCGTGCTGTTTGGAGAGCTTTCGACGTAGGTGCGAAGCGGCGGTATGCCCGGCTATGCCTGCACCTAGTACAACAATTTTAGCCATGAGGGTAAGTGTTTAGTTAAAAAATGCGTTAGGTAATCAAAAAAAGTAAACATATGTATATATTTAAATATATTAATTTCATTTAAGAGAAACAAGTTCCCAGAGCCACTTATAAAAAACATATCCGCTTACCTTGTACATCTTCTATTCTGCGCTGTTATTTTCTACATTTACGGCACACTCATGTAATGTTATGATGAAGTCGTACGCCGTCTTATATTATTCCAAAACGGGAAACAGTAAGTTTTTAGCCGAAAGGCTTGCACAACTGCTAGAATGCCCCTGCAAACCCATTTTACCTTCGGTGAACCGGCTTTTACCTCTGTTTATGCTCTCAAATTTAAAAGTGAAGTTGCCCATCGGCATTTCGCAACAAGAGCTTGCTCAGTTCGATGAAATTGTAATGATCGGACCTATTTGGGGCGGACTGCTGATTGCCCCTCTGCGGACGGCACTCAAAAAGTGTATTAAAGCCGCTAAGCCCATCCATTTTGCAGTAAGCTGCGAGACTAGCGACGAAGCTAAAAATGATAAATACGGCTACGCTCATGTGCTGCAAGAAGCCAAAATGCTCGGGGGAAACCTTGTAAAAACTACCGAAGCATTCCCTACCACCTTAGCAAAAGGCAGCGATGCAACTTGGCACCCTAAGCTTTCGGAAAAAGTAAAAATTACGGAAGAAAACTTTGAAGGCGCCTTAGCTTCGCGTTTGGCAAATTTTGCGCAAGCTATCCAAACCCCCACTCAGCAGAAATAATCCTCGTGGTTCTATCGACTTAAATCAAAAAAAACACCAACGTTGTAGGTTGGAGCCGCCGCTATAATTTCTCCTCTGAAAGCACCCGCAGCCCCTACTGAAACTCCCCATCGCTTTTTGAAATAGTAGTTGGCTTCTAAACCGAAGCTGGTAAATTCTGTATTATTGGCAAAAATACTTACGCTTTCAATATCGGCATCGGCTGCAGTAAGGCCATTTTTCAGCGATTCAATACCGTTCAACCGACTGATAAGCCATAATTTCTGTTGCATCAATCCTACTCCAAACTCGATTCCATAGCGAAATTCTTCTGAAAAGCCTTTAGTCCGATGATTGAACCCACCATACGCGCTCGTATATGCCACTACTTTTTCACCTAAACTGAATCCTTTGCCAACATCGAGTTGTAACATTTGATTAAACTCCCCATCGCCAGTTTGCAAATTTCCAAGCGAGCCTCCTCCGATTGTTCCGGTAGGTAGCCCTATCATGACCATCAGCGAAACAGGAAAACGACTTCCCGCTTTGGTGAGCCCATATTTTAATCCGATGTCGATATCGCCCATCGCATTTAGGGCTTCACCTTTCACCAATGTTTCCCCGGTTGTTACCGAAATAAGATTGTTCATGTAATTACGGCTAAAAAGCGGCGCATGGAGCACCCCTGTAAGCCGGTTAGTCAGTCCATATTCTGCATATACGGATGTATTGAAGATGCCTGTAGTAACATTAGGGTCAAGCCCTCCGCTATCGGTAAAATGTTCATCAAATACAATCCACCATTGGTATAGCTTAAAATATCCTTTGCCTTTGGGTTGTGGCCAAGGCCCGCCTGCCTGCGTTATACCCATTGTAGAAAAAGAAAGCAGTACTATCGTGAGGAATTGCTTCATTGCCCTGCCAAAACGCATGTTATAATATTTCGCCATCACCAACTTTTACATTAAAGGGTTTGCAGTAATAGAACACGTAGTTGTAATCGAACAGACCTACTTCATCAAGCACATAGCTATGCGCACCTCTAAACACTTCTACCGCGCCGATTTCATAGGCATTGGCGATACTGTTTGGGTTGTTGGTTAAATACACGTATAACCCCGGAAGCGCTGTAGAGGCTTCGTAGTCGTCAAAAAACTCAAGCACTAGTTGGTC
>CAYMYI010000213.1:0-2521 GCA_964394585.1 uncultured Roseobacteraceae bacterium | reverse complement strand
GCTGAAACGTGCATATATCGAATGCCTCTTTTTGCAATTTGTTTGACCGATAGGTCTTCATCAATTTCGTACAAACCACTATTGCACGCTACTAATAGTGTATTATTAAAATGTAAGATTTGATCGCACTTTCCATCAATCCCTTCAACTTTTTTATAGATAAAATCGACGGACTCTAAGGAGGTTTCCGTAGTACGAACGTACTCTACAACTACTTTTGGTTTTGCTTCTTTTGTATCGGGTTCTGCTTTAGAAGGAGGCGGAACAAAGGCTTTTTCTGGAGTATCTTCGTTTTGAGGGTTCTGCGCGCGTTGTTTTTCGAACGCCTCTTCTTGTTTTTCAATTTTTTTCTCAAGTTGTTTGAGCCTTTGCTCTTCTACACTAATTTGCTCGCGCACTTTTCTACGATTTCGGCGCATTAGTCGCTTTTCTTTTCCCCTCAGTTCTTGGTCGCCTTCACCGGAAAGAAGCCTTGTCATTTCTTCGTCAAGGGCTTGTAGTTTTTCGAGTTGGCTGCGGCTCAAATCGGCAGCACTTTCTTCTTCACTTTCATATTCTACTACCAGTTCGGGTAGCTCCACAGGTTCATTCGGGCTTTCTTTAGCCTTTTGTTGTTTCACCCTTTTTACAATGCGTTCTACTTCTTCGTAATTTTCAATAGCAGCCAAATAGTAGAGTCCTTGGCTAGTACCGACTATCAATTTATCTTGAAATTCTTCCACCACGTTGATGGTTCCTTCCAGTCCATAGTAACTTGAGTACGAACGGAAAGGAATTTTATAGTCGGCACGCGTAAAGCCAAATTCGTGGGTAATCCAAATTCCACCACTTTCATCTTTGGCTACGGCAAATACTTCATCGTCAGGAAGCCCGGTTTGGTAGTTAATGTCGCTTACCGTCTTCCTTGTTTTCGTATTTACAATAGCACATCCGCTACGAAATGTTGAAATGAGCAATAAGCTATCGTTAATTACTTGTGCTTCTGCAATTTCTGCATTGGCAAAATACTCTGCTTCTTCTAACGGATATGAAGTAAATGCTCTTCCATCAAACAAGTATAGCTTACTGTTATCGTAACCAACGAGCGTTCGGGTAGCATCGAAGGGAGCAGAAAACACGAGACCAACTTGTTCAGGCGATGGCGTTGCACGGGGAATCATTCGGCTGCGCTCAACTTTATAGAGCAGATTGTTTTCCGTTACGGCAAACAACTGGTTATCGTGCACTAAAATTGAAAAAATAGCTCGCCCTTCAATGTCGCTCCATGTTCTGTTAATTTTTTTATTGGAGATAGAATACTCAACGAGGTAATCATCGCTAAGAAAATATATGTTATCGCGTGCCTGCTTGCTATTGAAAAACTCGCCAGTATACTGTTGGTCGGCATTGTCAGAAATAGAATAATACGATTCTCTACCTTTTGCGTCTTTTTGAATGTATCCGAAGTTATCTCTTCCACCTACAAACAAAATATTGGTAGCTGTATGCTTTAAAAGCGATAATACTGAGCTTGGCGTTTCGATCAGATACCACGTTGTACCATCAAATTTGAGCACTCCTTTTCGGTTTGCAAAACACATCTGCCCGTACTCATCTTGGGCGATGTCATAATTTTGATTATCGATGTTATCGAGCGAGGGGTTATAATGCGTCAGGTAATAATTTCCCTCTTGCGCCCAAAGAAGATTCGAGAATATTGCATAGAAAAGTAGCAATAGCAGAATACGCAGATGCACTGACATAGTGAGAATAGTAACTGGTTAAACAATTCGGGTGTTAGTGATGGAAAACAGAAGAATAGAGGAATACCACGCATGTTTACTACAAGACAAGTGGACCAAGAGTGTTCGCCCTATGGTAAAGATACAGAATGTTCGTGCGCAGCTTCTACAAGCTCGAAATATTCCGCTTCCGTTAACAATCTTTTATGGGATTGTAATGCAAGGACAGGGAATACGCTTGCCCCGTTTTAAGGTTCGTTTCTTGGCTGTACAACCTGCAGAAAATGAGGCTAAAAGGGCAAACAGCAATAGGTAGTGAAGTACTTTTCGGATATTCATGCAGATAAAGTTTTATATTTGAATTGATAACGACAGGGAATGCCTCCCCATTTTATGTTATAAGTCTAACGATGCGATTTTGCTGAGAATTCCTGAAGAATCTTTCGGACATCCCGACTTCCAGTTCCTCGGAGAAAACGAGGCACTAGAGTTTTTTTTGGTGTTTTCTTACCCCATTAAAGCCGAGGTACACGCCCTACTAGAGCAATTGTTACGCATTTGGATGATTCGCATTCAGCAGCAACTTCCGGAAGCAGCTCCTACCCCTCGGTTTGCTTACCAGATGGAGCCTGAAAGCCTCCGTTGTGTGATAGCTCACCCTGCCGCTGCTGATTTTGGAGCGCAGTTTTACAACCAAGTAAAAGAATCGCCTTTGGAAATGAACGAAATTTTCATCCGAAAACGTAGCGTGCATTTCCCTTCGGGGCAAACCTTGCGGAAATGCACGCTACGTTTTCGGA
>CAYMYI010000212.1:0-2629 GCA_964394585.1 uncultured Roseobacteraceae bacterium | reverse complement strand
AGAGTGGAATAGTTCGTCGGCGTATCGCAGTAAGCTGGCAACCCAGCTGGCATTGCCTTCTTTCCATATAGGAGTGAAAGAGCCTGCTGCCCGGAGTAATTTTGAAGGGAAACCCACACCCAACGAAAGATGGAAGCATATCGCTCACCTTCCGTTTTACCGTCAGATTTTTGAGGATACCGAATTACTCGAAATCTCCACTCAAGTATTTGGAGAGTATATTCCGGCTACTTTTCAGCAATTTTTAACCTTGCAGACATGAAGATTTTGTTTATTTCCTTATTACCCGCCGATAGCTGGGGCGGTAGCGAAGAACTTTGGAAAGCGTGTGCCGAAGCTGCTTTGCGCAAAGGGCATCGGGTGATGGCATCTGCCGTTGCTGCGCCCGTATTCCATGAAAACTACCTACAACTGCAAGCACATGGGGCAGTACTTCACCACCGAGTTACACAAGCGCCCATACCTTCGCTTCTTCAGCGGATTACACATAAAATTACAGGGAGTGATGGCTTTCAGACAGCGCATACTAAGGTTTACCAAGCCTTTTTGGAAACGGTGCGCCAATTTGACCCCGACATCGTATGCATTACGCAAGGAGGGGCATTTAACGTAGTGGGGAAACCGGAACTAATGTTTTTAATAGATCATTACGAAACGGAATACTTCATTATTGGTCATTGCAACGATGAGGTTACTGCGTTCTCGGAAAATGCCCGGAAAAATGTATTGGCGATGCTAGAAAAAATCAACACTGCTTACTTCATTTCACACCGGAATTTGCAGGTAGCAAAGCGCCAATTAGCCAGCCCTCGTTTTACAAACTATCAGTACTTGAAAAATCCTGTAAAATTTAAGCGCGATACTCCGCTTCCGTATCCCCAAAATGCTGTGGTACAATGGGGAGTAGTTGCGCGTTTGCACTGTAACTCAAAAGGACATCATCTTTTGTTCGAGGCACTTGCCAACGAAAAATGGAAGCAACGTTCCTGGCAACTCAATTTGTACGGAGAAGGGCCTGATAAACAATACATGATTGATCTGTGCCATTGGTATGGAATTTCAGATAAAGTGATATTCAAAGGGTTTCAAAACGATGTAGAGGCAATTTGGCGCGAGAATCATTTATTTGTATTGCCCTCTGTAACGGAAGGTACGCCTCTTTCGATTGTAGAGGCGATGCTTTGCGGCAGGGCGTGCATAACCACCGATGTGGGCGATAACGGGGTATTAGTACAACCGTTTACCACGGGTTTTCTTGCACCGGCACCCGTTCCCACTCTTATAGAGCAAGCCTTGGAACAAGCTTGGCAACGCCAGAACGAATGGGAGCAGCTAGGGCATCAAGCTTTCCGCTTTATTCAAGCGTTTATCGATTGGCAAGCCGGTGATACCTTACTAAATGCTATGATTGAAAAAGCCCAAAAACCAGTAAAACAGGTATGATGAATAAAAAGAGAGTTCTCGAATTGATTGATCGGTTTCAACTAACATTCATTATTTCATTAGGGTATTTCTATGCGAAAACCTATCAAAAAGTAGCCATAAAAGAATTTGTTGTATTCTTTTTTTGGAATTTATTTTTTCAACTCGAGCGCTATGGAGTTGGAGTGTTAAATTGGATTAGAGAATGCTATCTTTTTCAAATGCTTCGAAAGAGTATTTTATTGCAAATTTCTGCTACAAAAGCACGTACTACCACTATTGAACTCCCTCAAAATGTACGTGATTCGCACTTGCTCAGACGGTTCAAAAAGCGCAGTTTTTATTATTTGCCAGTCCTAAGACAGTATCAACTTTCTAACGCATTTATCAATCTACATAAATTCACAGGAGTCGTATTGAAAGGAGGAATCCCCCAACGGTATTCTACGCATGGCATTTGGGATAAACGCATGTTTTTTCTATCAAAAAATATTTATTTAAAGTCGTTTCAGGCGTATGTATATTGCCGCTACAACCGCAAGGTGCAATTGCGCAATAAAAAGTATTTATTTTTCCACGATTGGTTTAATTATTACCACTGGATGACCGAAAGCCTCGAACGGCTATGGAGTTTTGAAGGGAATCTTGCAGAGTACACCGTATTGCTGCCCAAGGCACTGGAGCACAATAACTTTGTGCGAGAGTCGCTCAAAAGCTTCTCTGTAAATAATCTCGAATTTATAGAAGAACCTTGTTTGGTAGAAAATCTTACTGTGATACAAAATATCCCTTATTGCGAAAACTATTACCCTCAAAAGATAGAAGGTATTGTAGCGCATTTAATTGCATACGCTAAGACTCAGGTAGATTTTGAAAATTATAATTTAGGAGACTCTTTGTTTGTGTCGAGGCAAAATGCCGTAAGAAGGCGCATCGCTAATTATGAAGAAATCAAAACGGTTTTACAAGACTATCACTTTATCGAAGTAGAATTTGAGCACTATACGTTGTGGGAACAAATTGCCGTGATGTCGCATGTCAAAAACTTTGCGGGAATGCATGGCACAGGGTTAACGAATATGATGTTTATGCCCGCAAATGGAAATATTTTAGAGTTGCATCGCCCGTTAAAATCATACCGAGACTACCATAGTGTTGTTTATTGGCGGTTTGCTAGTGTATGTGGACACAATTATTATTGGCAAAA
>CAYMYI010000211.1:913-2659 GCA_964394585.1 uncultured Roseobacteraceae bacterium | reverse complement strand
ACGCAATATCTGTGGGCTACCTCCGCACTCAAGATAACCCCTCCCTCTACACCGCAGGGGTTTGGCAATATGCCTGCAAGTTTTTTTTCTAGCGAAGAAATCGAAGGATTTCCTTTAAAAGTCGTATCAGAAATTGCGAGCCAGGGGGTGCGCTTCAAAATGATTATGACCGCCTCGCAAATAGAAGAAAAAACGTTGCCTGAAAGCGATTTTTTGCTGCCTGAAGGCTATCAGGTAAAACCTTTTGAAAGTTTCCGCAATTAACCATACTGGCAACCTTTGGCGATATTTCGCTGTTAAATGATTTATGGCAAATTATTACGAGATATTAGGTGTTTCGTCGACTTCGAGCGAGCAGGAAATAAAATCTGCCTATAAACGCTTAGCTTTAAAGTACCACCCCGATAAAAACCCGGGCGATTTACAAGCCGAAGAAAAGTTTAAAGAAATCAATAATGCGTACCAAGTGCTATCAAATCCCTACCGAAAAGCACAATACGATATATTGATGACCTTCAGTACTACTAATAGCTCAACTACTTATTCAGGGACAGGGTATACTGCAGCCTATGCAACCCAAACTGCCTCACCGGAAGAAGAACCTCCTAAGCCTAAAGCCTATTATCGGCGTAAGCCCAAAACGCGTCGGCGGTATTCTAAAGAAAAAGAAGAAAAAATTGCCATGATGTGGATGGCAGGGTTTCTTGCTGCTATATTTTTTGTTGTATTTGGTGCCGCAGGGATTTCTTCTTATAAAGAGAAAAGAGCCGAAGAAGAACGTTACCGTCAAAAAATGGCAATCTTTGGCAAAGCAATCTCTTATTTTGAAGAAAAAGACTACGGCTCCACCTTGCAAGAGCTCGAAACCATTATACGCACGCTACCAGCCCAGCGCGACCAAGCAAGTGTGTTTAAGCAAGAGGTCATACAAAAACTGCGGATAGTATCCGAAGAGCAGTACGAGAAAGCCGTATACGAAAAAGCCTTAGAGCATTTGTTGCTGTTGTATCAGCACGAAACGGTGCATACCAACCGCGATTATTCCAAAATAGCTTACTGCTATCGAAAAATAGGCGATTACGAAAACGCCATCTTAATGCTAAAAAAAGTTATTGAAAACGATGAGCACAACATTGTAGCTTATACTACCATAGGTGACATTTACTGTACCGATAAAGGAGAGTATGCGTTGGGAATGGAGTTTTATAATAAAGCATGCAACATAACCATTAACGATTACCAACAAACTCATGGAAGCGCCTTTTCGATGTTGGTTTCACCCAATGTAACACCGGATAGCCATTATGCGCTGTATGTTGCCAGAGCTACGGCATATCATGCTATAGGTCAATATAAAAAAGCCATTGAAGATTTAAACTGGGCTACGTTCTTACGACCACAAAAGGCAGAAGCCTTCGCCCTGCAAGGAGATAGTTACCAAGCCCTTGGCAGAAGACAAAAAGCATGTGCTGCATGGCAAGAAGCGGCAGTTTTAGGAAGCCAAGAAGCCGTAGCCCAGATGAATGAATTTTGTCGATAAACGTTTTTTTAAAGTTTCTCGGTGTTTTCTTGCTCACTCTCATTCACTGCATAAAAAATACGGAGCTGGTTTGCCAAGATTTTGGTAAAACCTTTCACATCTTCACCGCTCCAGGCGTTGTTCATTTCTCCATAATCGCCAAAGGAAGAGTTCATTAAATCGTGGGATGAACGGATGCCTTGCAATTCAAAACGGTAGGGGTACAG
>CAYMYI010000211.1:0-903 GCA_964394585.1 uncultured Roseobacteraceae bacterium | reverse complement strand
CCCCGAAACATTTCCTTGCGTACTTTCCAAGAATGCTTCTACGTTTCGCATTACCGGGTCGAGGTATTGTCCTTCGTGTAGCATCATTCCATACCAATTTCCCATTTGTTCTTTCCAGTAGAGTTGCCACTTGGTAAGCGTGTGTTTTTCGAGCAGATGATGCGCCTTAATCACGACGAGGGGCGCAGCAGCTTCGAACCCAACACGCCCTTTTATACCAATGATGGTATCACCTACGTGCGTATCTCTGCCAATTGCATAACTTCCAGCTATTTTTTCGAGGGTTTGGATGGCTTTTACAGCGCCCATAAGCTTTCCGTCAATTCCTACCAGCTCTCCTTTTTCGAAATGCAAAGAAACAGTCTTAGGCGTTTGTTCTGAAAGAGGCGTAGGGTATGCTGTTTCAGGAAGGGCTTGGTGCGATGTAAGGGTTTCGGCACCCCCTACACTAGTACCCCATAGACCTTTGTTGATAGAGTATTGTGCTTTTTCCCAATTCATTTCTACTCCATGCGCCTTTAAGTATTCGATTTCGGCTTGGCGCGATAGCTGTTGCTCTCGAATAGGCGTTAGTATTTGGGCTTCTGGGAGCAGAATCGTAAATACCAAATCGAAACGAACTTGGTCGTTACCGGCGCCGGTACTGCCGTGTGCTACATACTTTGCTCCTACTTTTTGTGCATACTGTGCGATTTCCAATGCTTGAAATACGCGCTCGGCACTTACTGAAAGCGGATAGGTTTGGTAACGTAGCACATTGCCATATACAAGGTATCGCACAGCTTTTTGGTAGAATGCTTCAGTGGCATCTAGGGTAGTATGTTGCTCTACACCTAATTGATAAGCCTTTTGTTCGATGGTTTCTAACTCTTCGGGGCTAAACCCGCCAGTGTTTACCAATAC
>CAYMYI010000210.1:0-2707 GCA_964394585.1 uncultured Roseobacteraceae bacterium | reverse complement strand
GCTACCTTGACTCCGCCCAACGACACGGTGGATGTGCCCGTGGGCCCGTTACCCGTTACTCAGCTTCGCCTGGACTTTTTGGAGAACATGGTGTCGGGATCAGGTCAGATTGCGGTGGTCGACGAGAGTGCAGGCTTGACACAGCTCATGGATGTGAGCAACGATTCGGTGGTGACCAATCGTGGCAAGTTCATCGAGCTGCAGCTCGATCGTCCGCTACAAGAGGGTCATGCCTACTATGTCACGGTGCCCGAGACCGCTTTTCGCTCTGTGGTCAATCGCTCCTATCCTGGCCTGCTGGGTACCGAGGCCTGGCATTTCATCACTGCGGGACGTGTGCCACCACAGGCAATACTACAGCCACCCGCTGGCAATCGCAGTGTGGTCGCAGGCGCCTCGGAATTGCAGCTGGTGTTCGGGGAGCAGGTGCGTTTTGGAGAGCCGGGCAATATCACGGTGCGCAAGCTGACCGACGGAGAGGAGCAGACCCACATCAGTGACGGCAGTAATACGACTTCGGTGCGGATCGAGGGCAACGTGGTGCGCATTATTCAGTATGTACAAAATGTAACCGAACGCCGCCTGCGCAACTCCGAAAACCGTGGTAAATTGGCTGCTATTAGTCAATCGTACGGTACTATCGAGTACAAACTCGACGGCACCATCCTCTCCGTTAATGAAGCCTTCCAAAAGATAGTTGGATATGAAGAACAAGAGTTAAAAGGACTCAAACACAGTATTTTATGTGCAAAAGATTACGTAAACTCTTCAGAGTATGAAGCGCTGTGGGTGAAAATGATGCATGGGCAAGTAGATGGAGGGGTATACCAAATGATTGCTAAAAACGGACAAGTGGCATGGTTACAAGCTAGCTATACGCCCATCCTCGACCTCGACGGTAAACCTTTTAAAGTGGTACAATATGCTACCGATATTACCGAGCAGATAGAACTTCAGCTTGAATCTGAAAAACTAAAGGGAGAGTTAGAATCGCGCGTTGGTTCGTTGAATGCCGCTGCGCTCATGTCGGAGACCGATTTATACGGCACTATTACGTTTGTAAACGATAAATTTTGTGAAGTGGCCGGTTTCACCAGAGAAGAACTCATCGGACAGCCTCATAACATCATCCGCCACCCAAGTACCCCTAAGGCAGTATTTAAAGAGCTATGGGAGACTATCCAAAATGGAGGAATGTTTCAGAAAGTGTACCGAAATAAACGAAAAGATGGAAGCCATTATTGGGTAGACGCCACCATCGCCCCGGTACTCGACTCCAATGGGAAGCCGGTTCGGTACATTGGGCTTCGTTTCGATGTAAGCGAGCAAATAGACCTCCAACAAGAAGTAGAAGGGTTAATGAATGCGGTAGGGCAATCAAACACGATGGTAGAGTTCAAGCCCGATGGGACTATCATGTCGGCAAATGCCTTGTTTTGCGAATCGACAGGATATACCGAAGAAGAACTAATAGGCAAGCATCATACCTTGTTGCTCACAGGCAATAAAACGCAAGAACACGATACGCTTTGGGGTAAACTCTTAAAAGGAGAGTTTGATAAACATACCTACAAGCGGATCCGCAAAAATGGAGAAGTAGTGTGGCTTGAGGGTACATATAACCCCATTTTTGATGTTGATGGCAAGATTGACAAGATTGTACAGTACGCCCAAGATGTTACCGAACGCCGCCTGCGTAACTCTGAAAACCGGGGTAAAATTGGCGCAATGAGCCGCGCGAATGGAGTGGTAGAGCTTTCCTTCGATGGCATTCTACTAGCAGCCAACGAAAACTTCTTGAAGCCGCTCGGCTATACCGAACAAGAAGTTGCAGGGAAACATCATAAAATGCTTGTAGAACCTTCGCACGCTAACTCTACGGAATACAAACAACTTTGGGAGCGCCTAAAAAACGGAGAGTATGTATCAGGTACTTTCAAACGAATTGGAAAACAAGGGCAAGTAGTTTGGTACGATGCCACCTACAACCCCATTACCGATGATGAAGGCAACCCCATCAAAGTAGTAAAATACGCCCAAGATGTTACCGAGCGCCGCCTGCGTAACTCCGAAAACCGTGGCAAAATTGGCGCTATGAGTCGTGCGAATGGTGTAGTAGAACTTTCGTTAGATGGATCGTTACTCTCTGCCAACGAGAACTTCTTGAAACCGCTCGGCTATACCGAACAAGAAGTTGCAGGGATGCACCACAGCATTCTTGTGGAACCCGCACATGCAAATTCTATTGAATACAAAAAGTTTTGGGAAAAGTTGAATCGTGGAGAGTACGACCATGGCACTTATAAACGCATTGGTAAACAAGGGCAAGTGGTGTGGTACGATGCCACCTACAACCCCATTACCGATGATGAAGGAAACCTCATTAAAGTAGTAAAATACGCCCAAGATGTTACCGAACGACGCCTGCGTAACTCCGAAAACCGTGGTAAACTTGCTGCCATTGGTAAGTCGTACGGGGCAATTGAATTTAACATGGACGGCACCATTCTTACGGCGAACGAGAACTTCCTCAAGTTTGTAGGATACTCGTTGGATGAATTGAAAGGGAAACACCACCGCACCATTTGCGACTCCGAATACGCCAACTCAGCCGAATACAAAGCACTGTGGGATAAACTCAACCGAGGAGAAAACGATACAGGCGAGTACCGAAGAATTGGCAAAAACGTGAGAGAGGTTTGGCTTC
>CAYMYI010000209.1:0-2720 GCA_964394585.1 uncultured Roseobacteraceae bacterium | reverse complement strand
AATGTCCTTCGGTTCGACTTACCCCTACTTGTAGAAGAGTTTTTGCGCGCCGATGTAGCTTTTAATATCGAAAACCGCAAACTGGTAGATGTACAGAAAATCTTTCACCTGATGGAACCAAGAACGCTCAGCGCCGCCTACAAGTTCTATTGCGAAAAAGAATTAATTGATGCCCACTCTGCCGAAGCGGATACCCTCGCTACATTTGAAGTACTCGATGCCCAGGTTGGAAAATATCAAGGGGTTACCATTAAAGGAAAAGATGGTAAAGTCATCGAGCCGGTGAAAGAAGATGTCAATTCCCTGCACGACATTACCGCCTCAAAAATGATAGATCTTGCCGGCAGAATGGTTTACAACGCTGATGGAATCCCTGTGTTTAACTTTGGAAAACACAAAAATAAGCCTGTACTCGAGGTATTGGCAAAAGAACCTGGCTACTACGATTGGATCATGAAAAATGAATTCCCACTCAATACCAAACAAAAACTGACGGAAATTAAATTGAGCCAGTTCAATAAAAAGTGATTATTATAAACAATCGCATCAGTTCCTGATACTAGGGAATCAGATAGTGTGTGTTGTTATGTAGGGAAATCGCCCTGAATAGCCTCGAAAACGGGTTGGAAAGCTAGTTGCATAGTGGAGTAAGTGTATATCCAATTTTTGTAAACACTTTAAACTATGCATACCATGAATTCCTTCAATTTTAAAGTTTTGATGACTGTTATTGCAGGCTTGTTTGTAGCTAACGCCTCGTGGGCGCAACTTTACGATGCGGCTTACAACCCACACACCATCCGCCCGGTACGAGCCGATGACATCGCTTTCCAAAAAACCATTTGGGTGCGTGCCGACTTACGCCAGAAAATCAACCAGCCATTTATGGCAGAAGAAGGGGAACTTGCCCGCCTGATTATCGATGCTGTAAAAGCAGGGGTATTGCTTCCGTTTACGAACGATTCCCTCGCTACACGCATGAACACGCAGGCGTTTTTGGAAAGGCTTACCGTTGAAACCCCTGAAAGCGACTTTCCCGAGTGGGAAGAACCGTGGGACTCCACCGAGGAAACTGATCCCTGGGTAACCGAAACCGAAGAAGAAACCGCCCCTGAGCCTATAGAGTATTTCCCTAAACAACTTTACATCGTAGAGTTAAAAACTAATGTGTTTTTTGATAAAAAGCGTTCACGCCAATACCATCAAATTGAGGCAGTTACGTTTATCATTCCCGGAGAGTTGCATCCGGCAGGCATTGAGCAGCCGCTGGCTACGTTTAGCTTTAAAGAATTAGCTACCAACGTTTTTGCTGATAATCCTCGTGCTATTGCCTTTAACGCCGACAACACCGCAGAGCATTGGAACTTAACCGATGCATTTGAATTGGCACTCATGCAAGGAACTATTGTACAATATACCAACCCACAGGGGCAGGTAATCGCTGATATGTACCCTATGGGAAAGCAAGCCCTCGGAGCAGCTGAGCAATACAAACATCGGCTCATGGAGCAAGAGCACAACGTTTGGTCGCATTAATCGCCTGTTGCAGTTCTTTCAAACAGCTATAAAAAAAACTCGGTGTGTCTTAAACGCTAAAACTTGGACAGATTTTCTACTTGTATAGTTGAGATTTTATACTAGAAAACATTCCTTCGCCTTCGTTGATGTCTACACCAGCGACATTTCCGAGAATCTTTGTTGGAGGGCTTGGTGAAGCCATCAAGCACGGTGGAGGATGCGAACTACATATCTTTAGTTGATGAGGTCTTCTAATGCTTTTTTGCCATCATGTTCCACCATATCGAGCACTTCTTTATCAAGAAACTCGAAGTGTTTCCGTTCCTTGGCAAACTTTTTCGATTGCAATAAGCCAAACTTTCTGATCTCCTCTATTTTGTCAGATGGCAAATACCCTTTTAGCTTTTTCAAACTTTCTGCTAAAATGCCTGACTCGTAGGTTTTCAGCTCTACTAGCTTGTTCGTATAGTAAGCTATTGCTTCCTTTAATGTCTCGTTATGCTTATCATCCACGCGGAGTAGATAAATGTCAAGAATTTCGGCGGCTGAAGCATGTACTTTTTCATAAGCAAAAATGTTATTTTGATTCTTTGTGATGTACTCTCTACACATTTTATCTAGTTTTTGCCAATCCTCAATATTTTTATTAATCATATTAAGTCTTTCTACTGCATCGGTTTGGGCGTTTCGGCTTGATGACGAGTATTCGTCGAGTTCTTTAGGTCTTTCAGATAAGTAGCGCCGTATCATTACACTGTTTTCGGTAAAAGCTTCTGTAATTGTTTTTTTTCTCGCTTGTTCTTCATCAACTAACAAACCATTGCTACAAGAAATAGTAAAAGACGTAACTAGTACTATTGAAATTGGTAGAAATATCTTTTTCATAATCTCTATTAATTTAATTCTTTAAAATCTGTTATTTGGAGTTGTTCATCGCATATCCCGTTTAGGACGCTAGAGTTTCCTCCTGTGCCTGAAGATACAAATTCCCAAGATCCAAGTTCGCTATTATATCGCTGTATCATATAAGCACCCGTTGGCCCATATTGACCGTTCGGGCCGGCATTCCAACTAATTCGTGTGTACGCACCTCCTTCCGGAAACGTGCATGTATGTTGAAACTGCGCATAAATGTCTTTACAGATGAAAATTAGAGTCTGTTGGGGATTTACATACTGCAGTTTTTTTTGGTAAAATAAAGA
>CAYMYI010000208.1:0-2885 GCA_964394585.1 uncultured Roseobacteraceae bacterium | reverse complement strand
AGGGGTATCGTAGTCCGGCGTTATCTTGTTGGTAAAATATGTATAGAAAGCATCGATATCGAGCATCCCTTGCGAGTTTCCTATCGTATAAACCTGATTATAATTTATCGAGAAGTTATACGAAGATTCCGGAGAGAGTTCTTCCACAATTTCCACCTCACGTTGTCCGGTTACAAAAGCATGATCTTCTGTGAAAAGATTGACAATGCGGAAGCCTGTACCAAAATTAGCCCGCAATGCCGACCATTCATTCAATTGATATTTTGCACTTACCCGTGGAGCGAAAATAGGTTCATGTGCTTGGTAATAATCTAACCGAGCCCCACCCAACAAAGTAAACGAAGGTATTACCTCCCATTCATCTTGCAAGAAAACCCCATAAATCCACTGGGTATCTGCTGTAGGCGTAGCCATTGTATTGTCATTGTACTTCTGATACCGGAAGGTAGCCCCTGCCAATATCTGATGGCGGCCGGTTGTAAGTGGTGCTATTAAGTTAGCAAAAGCAATATCTTGTTGTGCTTCGTAGTAATCGCTTCCATAGTAGCTATCTTGCCGATGCGTACTGAGCGAGTAATCAAGTTTTAAGGGTAGTGTAGTGGCAAACTCATACGTACCAAAAAACTCCGCACGATGCGCGTAAA
This sequence comes from uncultured Roseobacteraceae bacterium, assembly GCA_964394585.1. GTDB lineage: Bacteria > Bacteroidota > Bacteroidia > Cytophagales > Flammeovirgaceae > CAYUJH01. Next base: position 2,241 of record CAYMYI010000208.1, on the reverse strand, counting down.
TACTTTCTCCATAAACTATCTCACTTCCTCGTAAATCGCGATAGGCTCGATTTTTCACAAAGTCTTCAAGACCATTGCGGCGGTCTTCGTAGTAGAACTTGCCCCCAAATGTGAAATTTTTACTACTACGGCGATCGAGCGACCACTTCGTAAATAAAGAAAACCGATCCATAGAAGCCACATCGCCAAAGCCATCATCGTTGCGGTCTTCAAAATTATCGATATAGGCATGGTGCAATCCAACATATCCGTTAAGCTTGCCGATTTGTGGGGCAATTGCAATGTTCGTGTACGACTCTAAGTGTGAAGTCCCCATCCAATCTACCGAAAGAAACGGTTGTTTTTTAGGGTCTTTGGTAATGATATTGATAACTCCTGCTACAGCTTCAGAACCATACAACGTAGATACCGGTCCTCTGATTACTTCAAACCGTTCGATGATTTGTGTCGGGATACCGTTTAGCCCATATACTGAGGCTAAATTTCCAAAGATAGGAGTACCATCCATCAGAATGGCAGTATAAGCCCCCGGCAGTCCGTTAATGCTAATATTGTTTGTATAGCAAACGCCACACGCAACAACTTCTTGCACCCCGTTTATAAGCGAAATGCTCTCCATTACATTGGTAGGGGAAATACTTTTCAAAATTGTTCGCATTGGCAATACTTCTACCTTAACTGGGCTTGCTAAAATGCCTGTCTCTTGAAGAGTCCCCGTTACAACCACCTCTTCTAACCCAATAGCATCTTCTTGTAAAATAAGAGTTCCTAAATCAGTTTTGGGCTCACTCACCACTACTGTTTGCTCAATTTTGCGGTATCCTACCGCAGAAACCACAAGCTGGTATGTCCCGAATGGAACATCCTTCATTTCAAAATTCCCATCTGCGTCAGTTGCTGTTGTAAACTGTGGCATCTCCGATAACCCCACGTGCACAAAAGGAACTGTATGTATTCCATCAGAAATTTTACCTGAGATCGTGCCCTGCGCCATTGCCATACTTCCAAAGCATAACAAACCGATTATTAGTAAATATCTTCTCATAAGTTTTAGATAGTAATTTTATATAGTGATATAAATACAAAACTATATTGTTAGAAATATCTAACAATATGATTAGACAAAGGTTTTTTATTAAAGAAAAAAAGCCGCATCATGCGGCTTTTAGAGATACTAGCTTGGTGAATATCTTTTTACTAGGTGGGTAATAAATGGTTTGTCATTAAATCTTGCGGATTCAATGGGCTTTGTTCAAGGCGATGTTCTTGAATCCAATGCAGATAAGTACGTACACGTTCAAGCTCCATATGCCCCCAACTCGTTTCATTACCATAATAAGCACCGGTGAATACTTGACTTTTCAACAAATCAATATTTTGAACATCGGCTTCAGGGACAAACTCTTTTAACAGTTCAGCGGAATCTTCAGGCTGTTGTACGGCATATAAAAAACCCTTTTTCGTTGCCGATAGGAAACGGCGATAGCTCTCTTCATGTTCTTGAATAGCTACCTCCGAAGCCATGATTACCGGGGAATACCCATATGGAATTCGATAATCTGCTAGCCGAAACGTATTTAAAAACACTCCTTTGCTTTCGGCTTCAATGCCTTCCCAATTTGTAAAAATCCATGTTGCATCGGCATCATTATTTAATAAGGTATTCCAAATCCCTAGTTTTTCAGGGTATGATATGATAAGACTACCCGAACCTCCATCGTTTCGTATCATTTGTCGAACAATTTCATCTTCATAACGAGCTTGGTAAGAAGCATACCGCATACCATCCATATCTTTCGGGCGCTTAATGGATCCATCTTGCAGAGATACAATCGCGCTTAAATCTTCTTGTAGTAAAGTAGCGATAGCCTTCACCATAAAAGGGCTCTTTTTTGTCCGATAGCTAATGACACTCTCCATAGGACAAAGTGCAAAATCTGCATCGCCTTTTTCGAGCTTTTTTGCTGGGGTAACAGCGTAGTTATCATCAGCGGGGGTCGTAATGTGTACTTCTAGCCCTACGTTCTGATACATATTAAGCTTTTGCGCTACAAAAAAACCAGTGTGATTGGTGTTAGGAGTCCAATCGAGTGCTAGGGTAAGCGAATCTTTCATAGTTTGTATTAATTGTGATGATAAAAAAAGAGACACCCGAAGGTATCTCTTGAAAACTAAGAAGGAATGATTACCTCTACAAAATTTCGTGGGAAAGTCTGGGCAACATACTGCCGTTGCAAATCG
>CAYMYI010000207.1:0-2900 GCA_964394585.1 uncultured Roseobacteraceae bacterium | reverse complement strand
AAAGCCCATGCTTGCTCATATCTTCGGGGTGTGCAAGCGAGTGCTGCAAAAACATACGTTCATAGAAGAGCTCTATGCTGTACGGTTTGTACCAAATCAGATTGACTACCCAACCCACAGCTAATATTAGCGTGCTCCATAACGCAAATTTTAACCATTTTTTGGGGTGAAATTGTATGCGCTTCAGGGCAAGTACAACATCGTTTTTCGTAAAATATCCTTTATATTTAGCAATCATGGATTTGCAAATTTGTATTGCTCCTAAGGCATTTGGGCAACTTTGCATGCATTAAGGAGCGGCTTGCCTACACTACGAAACTAACGCATGAGTAGGTGTAAATAAAACCATTCTCCTTTTAGCACCATGAGTTGCCTAAATTTGCAACTATATTAATCATTGAAACTGAATTAAGGCGCACCAAAGCGAAATTTTCCAGCTATGTTCAAACTGCTTACCGAATACTCGCCCTGGTACTTAGGGTTTTGTTTGTTTCTTGGCGTAGCCTACGCCTATCTGCTTTACACTAAAAAAGCTCCCTGGGGGCGGCAACTCAACTATGTGCTTGCTTCTGTGCGGTTTATCATAGTAAGTACGCTCTGTTTTTTATTGCTAGGGCCTTATTTAAAGTTAATCGATAATTATTTTGAAAAGCCCATTATCGTATTGGCAGTAGATAACTCCCAATCGATTTCCTTAGTTGCCGATTCTGCCAAACTGCAGCAGTCCGTAGCGCAATTAACGCAGCTAACCAACCAAATTGAGGCGCAAGAGCATTATCAGACCGAGCTTCGATTGTTTCAGCCAGAAAGCAGCAATCCCACGTTCGATTCCATCACGTTTCAGGCTGGGCAAAGCAACGTGTCGGGTATTTTGAGCGATATCCAAACCGATTATGCGAATCAAAACTTGGCACACATTGTCCTGTTTTCCGATGGGATATACAACCAAGGAGCCTCTCCGCTTTATGGAGCCTACAAAACGCCAATCTCGGTATTAGCCATTGGCGATTCACTTGCAAAGACCGATGTAAACCTGAAGAATATTTATGCCAACCGCATCGCTTACCTTAATAATAAATTTCCTATTCAGGTAGAAGTTGCTCAAACAGGATTTACGGGACAAACCGTATCCGTTCAACTCTTTCAGAATGGTAAGCTCTTAGATAGCCAAGAACTAACGCTTGCCGAAGAGGACGTTATGCAAACAGTCGATTTTCTGGTAGAAGCTACAGCCATAGGTATGCAACGCTATATTGCCCGTATTTTGCCCCTCGATGGTGAATTTACTGCGCAGAACAACCAAAAAAGTGTGTATATCGATATTCTCGATAGTAAAGAAAAAGTGCTACTGGTAGCAGCAAGCCCACATCCCGATATCAAAGCATTTCGTAGCGCTATCGAAAAGGGGAAAAACTATCAGTTCGATGTGTACATTCCCGGACTTACCGACCGAAACACCGATGTTGCAAAACTACTCAGCGAAAAGTACGATCTTATCATTTTCTATCAAGTTCCCAATCGTAAACAAGGAATCACCACACCACTTTCGCAATTACTCAACCGAAAAGTGAGCCGCTTGTTTGTACTAGGCGCTCAATCCGATATCCGTCGGTTTAATAGTATGAACGAAGCTGTAAACATACAGGCAATGGGAAACAATGTTGACCGCGTGATGCCGTTTTTCAACAACCGATTCGATCGTTTTACCTTTGAAGACGACAAACGAAGTATAATCCTGAAATACCCTCCTGCTACGGTTCCCTTTGGCGAGTATTCGCTTCGCCCCAATTTCGAAGTAGTACTATACCAAAAAGTAGGAAGCATCAACACAAATAAACCGTTGCTAGCCGTAGGAGAAAGCAATGGAAGGAAAGAAGGAGTGTTATTTGCCGAAGGAATTTGGCAGTGGCGTTTACAAGAATATGCCCTCAACGAAAATCAAGATGCATTTGACGAACTCGTAGGGAAACTCGTTCAATACCTATCGAGTAAAGAAGATAAACGCAAGTTTAAAGTATATACTACCAATAATGAGTACAGCGATTTTGAAACAGTTTTTTTCGAAACGGAAGTATATAACGATATCTACGAACTAGTGTACGGTCAGCGTATTACACTAACCTTAACCCACGACGATGGTACTGAAAAAGAGTATGTGTACGTAAATAGTCGCTCAGGCTTTCGATATGCCATTAACGGGTTAGCGCCCGGCGTATACAAATACGTAGCCACTACCAATCTGAATGGCGAAGCGGTAAGCAGTAGTGGCGAGTTTTCGGTGCAAAAGCTAGAAATAGAGGCCCTGAATACCCAAGCAGATTTTGGGCTGTTGCGGCAGCTTGCACGCCAAACCCAAGGGACGTTCGGGTTTGTGGAAGAGTGGCAAGTACTTGCCGATAGCCTTGCATCCAATAAAGCACCTGCCATTGTTCATACCCAAGAAAACACCATGGAAATTATTGAGCTCCCTTGGTTGCTAGTATTGGTAATGTTGCTAGCAACCTTGGAATGGTTCTTTAGAAAATACAAAGGAAGCTATTAACCTGTTAACAGTACTTACTACCTTTGTTGATACAATCTTAACTTTACTGTGATTATAAGCTTTATACCCAACCCATGTCAGTGCAAGATATCCATGTAGAAAGTGCTCGAATTCAATCTGAAATAGAGAGTTATCTCGGAATTGAAGGAAGCCTCGTGTTCGATTTTATCAATGAAGATAATAAAGTGAAACTCAACCTGATTACCATCAATCAGCGTCATAATCAATCTTTCTTATTTCACTCAGAAATAGGGGTAGATAAAATCGATGCCCTCAAAAAAATGAGAGAGTATGTACGCAATTATAAATCGCAAGAAGATTCGTACACAATTCAGTGGCGTACCATAGATGATAAAGA
>CAYMYI010000206.1:0-2910 GCA_964394585.1 uncultured Roseobacteraceae bacterium | reverse complement strand
TCCATTATTCTAAATTAACCAAAAATTCCCATTCCTCTTAATTATAGGTATACATTATAATGTGGTCTGTGGCTCACAGACCAAGGAGAGGAAAACATCTTTAGCAAGTCCCCATTTTAATAACAAAGTGCTATTGAATTTTTTTCAACCAAAAACCTCTCATACGTTCTGTAAAAGCAAGTTCCCATTTTTTTTTGTGCAAACATTTTAAATTTTTCATCCAAAACCGAAATGTTATCACGAGTTTCTGCAAAAGTGATCAAATGTAGTAACCGCAGAGTGGATTTGGAGGCTTTCTAATTCCATGCTAACGTTTCTCATGGCCCAGGTCGATTGATGAATGTGTATTGCAGTGTAGTCTGTGAGCTACAGAACAAGGAGAAGGAGCATGTTCGGCAAAGAGGCGATGCGTTTGGGAGCAAACTGCATCAAAATTCGGAAGGGTTTAAGCGCATGATACATGATACCATGCGCTCTCTTTTACACTGCAAAGTACTCTTCCAAATCTTTTAGGGTCGTGTCGCTTGTGGCGAGGTCTTTCACTAACTTTCCTTTTTCGAGTACTACAATGCGCTTGCAGACTTCGGTTACGTGGTTCAAATCGTGGCTCGAAATGAGTAACGTAGCGTTTTTCTGCTCGTGGAATTCGCGCAATAAACTTTTTAAGCGAATCTGCGTGGTAGGGTCGAGGTTGGCAAAAGGCTCGTCTAAAATCAAGATTTCCGGTTCTATGATGAGGGCAGCGACAATACCAACTTTTTTCTGATTACCCTTCGAAAGGTCGCGGATGTACTTTTTCACCCCTCGAATTTCGCCGTTAAAGAAATCGTCGTAGGGGGCAAGGCGGGTGTCTACTTCTGCTTTGTTGAAACCGTGAAGTCCTCCTACAAAATAGAAATATTCGTCGGGGGTGAGGTAGCCTATCAGAAAGCCTTCGTCGAGGTAAGAGCCGGTGTAGGCTTTCCAATTTTCGTTACGGGCTACATTTTCGCCTTTGGAGGTTACTTCTCCTTGTGTGGGGCGGATCAAATCGAGGATCATTCGGAAGAGGGTCGTTTTGCCAGCTCCGTTGTTGCCTACCAACCCAAACGTTTCGCCGGCGGCAATTTCCAGCATATCGATATCTACCGCTTTAACTTCTCCGTACTGTTTCTGAAGGTTCTGAATGGAAATCATATGAATACAATTTTGAGATAATACAATTAGAAAATGAGTAAAAAATGGCGATTAGCCATCGTGGCGGAAACCCGCGGCAATGCGGTACTTTTCCGCAGTAAACCGCTTGGCGATTAGCGTAAGCCATACTTTAGAAAAGGCAAGACTGATGATTGAAAGCCCCGAAATTACCAATATGCCGAGGTTATACATTTCAAACCACCAAAACGGGAGAAACAGTAGCATGGGGATGCCGAAAGAAGGAATCATCAGGATAAACTGCGAAGCGCCTGTTCCCTGCCAGTTGAAGGCTGCTTTTGCTTGCAGATCTATTTTTTTTCGGTTATAGGTTGAAAAGTATAAAATGACAAACACGTTGATGCCTATGTTATACAAAAAACACATCGTGTGCATCAGAATCACTTTAATACCAAAAAAGCCGTACAACAGCGAGATGGCATAAAACGCCGTACACACCGGAATGAACAGCCAAAACTTGGCGAGGTAGTACCGGTACGGGTCAATATTTTTCGAGATAATCCCATCGAAATACGAACTTTCCCATCCTAAAATAAATTGCCCGTAGTTCATCATAAACATTCCTGTGATGAAAATCCCTACGAAAATGAGCATGTAGTACCCATCTAAATAAATATCTTGGGTATAAAAAATAAGTCCGTAAAATAAAAAAACCGCAGAAATTTGCGCTACTGAGCGGGTTCGTTTATTGCGCCAGATGAGCTTGAGTTCTAAGCTAATGTACTTCCCAATATCGCCAAAGCGATCTAAAAATTCGGTATTTCCAAAGGCAATGCCACTGCGCTGCTTCTTGGTCGAAAGTTCTTCAAGGTATGTGTTGTTTTTCAGGAACTGATAGTTCAATAGGTACATAGCAAAAGGCAAAGCGATGATGGATAATGCTGCCAATGGCATTTCAAGAATAAACGCAAATACAGCCGTTGAAACCGTTTGGAATGAAAAAACGCCCAGATAGTCGAGCAACGCAACGGCTACATACAGAATCCCGATGGCAGCAAACAACTTAAAGTTTTGCACCATCTGTTTCTTGAGGTACACTACCACAAAGTTGTTGAAAAAGATGAGTGCCGTTAAGCTAGCAAACCAACCCACAGTCGCTAAGGCAGAGTATTCTAAGGCAATGACCCGAATACCAAAAGGGACAAAAAATAAAAAAGGGAAGAAATTGAAGACGCTCAACGCCGATTTCGATAGCAGATAGTGCACCAGTTTGCCCTTCCGGATAGGGAGGTGCAAGTAGGGCTGGATGGAAAGTACTGGGACTTCTTGTAAGTAAAAGCGGCTGAACACATCGAAGATTACATAGTACAAAACGAAACCATTGAAACGAGCCACTAAAGGATCGTCGGGGAATATCTCTCCGATAATTTCTTTCATGACAAAGCCCAAGAATGCAAAACTGAGCAAGAAATACACGATGAAAAACCCGAGAATGATGTTTACAGCAAGGTTTTTTTGCCAAATCGATGAGCGAAAGGTTTCTTTCCACTGGTTGCGAATGAATGATAGTAGCATGGTAGCAAAGTTTGAATTTGAGTTCTCTTTTTTAGTCGCAAAGTATTTAGAAAAATTACAGATATCTGTTTAGAATTTTCTGTACTACTGAACAAGTTGCTAAAAAAAGCGCTCCCAACCTACTTTCCCTTTGCTCTTGGCTCGCTATATATACCCATAATTAATTATTTTGGGAATAATAGGAGTATCCCCCGACGGTTT
>CAYMYI010000205.1:0-2956 GCA_964394585.1 uncultured Roseobacteraceae bacterium | reverse complement strand
TCACTTGGGGTACTGACGAAATCAACAACCTAACTCAACCTATTCAAGATAGAATTTTGAAAGAAATGCAGCTTGAAACTGTTTTGGGTGGTGCTTCTGCTTAATCATTAAGATTACCTCCAATTTAAGAAAATCACAAGGATTTCGGCTCTTGTGATTTTTTTTGGTCTTGAATTTTTCTCAAATTACCGCCAACATTAGTGTAAACTACACCTTCCAATATCGTTTATTTCACTTATCCCGATGGCGTTCATCTATCCTATTAGGGGATAAACGCAACACTACGATTAAGTTACATAACATCAGCAATACGGGCAATAAAGCGGAGAGGAAAAGCCCAACATCAATCAAAAATCCAGTCTATCTGTTGGGCTATAAAAAACAAAAGGAGCTACATTTTCATGTAACTCCTTGATTTTCAAAGCTCCTCCTCTTGGGCTCGAACCAAGGACCCTCTGATTAACAGTCAGATGCTCTAACCAGCTGAGCTAAGGAGGATTGCTTTTCGTTTTGCGTGTGCAAATATAGAATTCTTTCCTCAAATTACACAAGGATTTTTTTGATTTTTTTTGTTCTTGTCTGCCCTAAGGCACATTGGAAGGGTATTTTTCCACTAAGATGGCCGCTTAATACTTCTTGCAAATTTGCCTAGTGCGCTTCTAACCAATTGCTACCTTCGCCGATTTCTACTTCGAGGGGCACGGCGAGTTGTACAGCGCCTTCCATCAGTTCGGTGATTTTTGGTTTGAGTAGGGCTACTTCATCGCGGTGAGCATCGAACACCAGTTCATCGTGTACTTGCATAATCATGCGCGACTGGAGCTGCTCGGTTTCCATCCAATGGTAAATGGCTACCATTGCCTTTTTAATGATATCGGCGGCACTGCCTTGGATAGGCGTGTTGATGGCATTGCGCTCGTCGAAGCCGCGTTGCGTGAAGTTGCGCGAGTTGATGTTGGGCAGATAGCGTCGGCGTTTCATAATTGTTTCTACAAAACCGTGTTCGCGGGCAAAGTTTACAACATCGTCCATGTATTGTTTGATGGTGGCAAACTCTTCAAAATAGGCATTGATAATTTCGCCGGCTTCTTTGCGAGGAATATGCAATTGCTGGGAAAGTCCGTGCGCAGAAACGCCGTAGATGATGCCAAAGTTTGCCGTTTTTGCTTTGCGGCGCATTTCGGCATCAACTTCCTCAAGAGGGACTTGGAAGATTTTCGCCGCTGTGGTAGCATGGATGTCGCGCCCTTCTTGGAATGCCTGAATCATGGTGGGGTCTTTACTGAACGACGCCATGATGCGCAATTCTACTTGCGAATAGTCGGCGGCTAAGAGGGTAAACTCATCGGAACGTGGTACAAATGCTTTGCGGATTTCCCGCCCCTGCGCTGTTTTTATGGGGATGTTTTGCAAGTTGGGATTGGTGGAACTTAGCCTCCCGGTTACTGCCACGGTTTGGTTGTACGAGGTGTGAATCAAACCATCGTTTGGGCTAATCAGTTTAGGGAGGGCATCCACATAAGTAGATTTGAGCTTTTGCAACTGCCGATACGTGAGGATATGCTGTACAATTTCGTGATTAGCCGCAAGTGAAATCAAAATTTCCTCTCCGGTGGCATATTGTCCTGTTTTAGTTTTTTTAGGCTTTTCAACCAACTGCAATTTATCGAACAAGATTTCGCCGAGTTGCTTCGGAGAACCAATATTGAACGTTTCCCCCGCATGCTCGTACACCTTCTGTTCGGTAGCGGTAATTTCTTGCTCCAACTCTTCGGAGTAGCGCTCTAGCGCAGGGGTATCGATCTTTACCCCGTTGGTTTCTACATGCGCTAACACTTGCATGAGTGGCATTTCTACTTCGTAAAATAGAGGGCGCAGCGCCTTTTTTTCAATTTCTTGTTCGAGAAAATGCCATAATTGTAAGGTGATGTCGGCATCTTCTCCGGCATATTCTACTACTTTTTCGGGGGGTAAATCGCGCATGTTGCCTTGTTTTTTCCCTTTCTTGCCAATGAGAGTCTCGATGGAAACGGGTCGATAATTCAAATGAGTTTCCGCCATGATATCCATACTGTGGCGCAAATCGGGGAAGGTTAAGTAGTGGGCAATCATGGTATCGAGCAGTTTGCCCTTTACCGAAATTCCATAGGCTTGTAATACAAGGATATCGTATTTGAGGTTTTGCCCAATTTTAGCAATGCGCTCGTTCGCAAACACTTCCTGAAATTCGCTTACGAGTTGGGTAGCTTGTTCCTTATCCGCCGGAACGGGAATATAAAAAGCTTCTCCGGCAAGGTATGCAAAAGAAATGCCTACTAACTCGGCTTCATGGGGATTGGTAGAAGTAGTTTCCGTATCGAAACAGAACGCATCTTGCAAAGCAAGGTAGTGGCACAGTTCTTTGCGTTCGGCTTCGGTTTCTACCAAATAGTACCGGTGTGGGGTAGTGTCAATTGTTTGTAGTTCTGAAGGCGCTTCTGTAGCTTCTTCCAACACCTCACTTTCGAATAAGGAAGTTTGCACCGAAGCATCCGATTGGGTTTTCTTTGAAGACTTTTGGGGCATTTCCTCGCCAAATAAACGCCTTGCCAACGTGCGAAACTCCAATTCTTCAAAAATGGGTTTCAGCTGTATTTTGTCGAATCCGTTGTAGGCAAGTGCCTCGGCATCAAACTCGATAGGAACATTGATATCAATCGTAGCCAATTGTTTCGAAAGAATGCCTTGTTGCCCAAACTCCTCCACTTTTTCGCGTTGTTTACCCTTTAGCTCATGCGCATGTGCCACTAGGTTTTCTACCGTATCGTATTTTTCGAGCAGCTTTGAAGCGGTTTTCGGACCAATACTCGGAATGCCGGGAATGTTATCGACCGAATCGCCCTGCAGCCCTAGCATATCAATCACTTGCTCAACGCGTGCGATATTCCACTTTGCCAACACTTCGGGTACGCCCATC
>CAYMYI010000204.1:0-3280 GCA_964394585.1 uncultured Roseobacteraceae bacterium | reverse complement strand
GTCTTTATTTTACCAAAAAAAACTGCAGTATGTAAATCCCCAACAGACTCTAAATATTTAAACTATGCAAACCATCATTAACCTTATACATTGAAATCGATAAAAGAATCTACTTCTTTTTCTTCATCGCTTTTGTGTTAGTGCTTACCTATGTTGCGCAAGAACTCTTTATTACAGAAGATTTGTATTATGCTACCTTAGGAGAGCAATTGAGTTATGAACGCATTAATCAGATTCTTTCTATGCAGGCGAAATGGGTCTGAATTGTACCCTTCCCCTAAACCATACTGGTTCATTAGTAGAAAAATCACTTAATGTATCTTGCTAAACAGTACCACTATGCAAAAAAGCGGCTGCATGGGTATTCCAACAATTCCACCTCTATTTTGCGTGTTTCTAAAAAATCCCGCCCCTCCACAACGTCATTCCAAAAAATCCCGAAGGGATTTATTTGGAATCCCTCAGCTAGAACCCCTTATCCTCTGAACAGAAAGACCCAGAACAAATGCTTCGCGCTTTTCAGGATGACGATACCGAGGTGGCATCTTTTTACGAAACAGGAAAACATCTTCAAATGCAGGGGTCTCATAAGTTCTCAAACGCTATGAGTGCAAAACGTATCTTAGCTTAATACACTTCTTTTACCTAATGGGCTTTGGGGTGTCTTCGGTTTTATCCTTCCAGCTTCCTTTGAATAGCTGATAGCCGTGGAATTTACAAGGAATTGCGCCATTCATTACCGAGTGTTTACGGAACGTGCGCAGCCCTACACGGGCAATCGCTTCTTTGTTCCCGCTTAGAATCCAAGCGGTATAGCCTTGGTAGTGTTGTTTAAGGGCATCGCCAAAGCGGCGGTGTAAGGCAACTACATCTTCGGGCTGCAAACGCTCGCCATAGGGAGGGTTGGTTACTACAATGCTATTTCCTGAAGGCGTGGGCGGTACTTTTTCCATAAAGTCTTTCCGCGATAGCGAAATATATTCATCCAGGCCGGCACGTTCTATGTTTTCCGCAGCGTATTCTAGCACACGTGCCGAGTAGTCGGATCCTACAAACTTAAACGTAGGTTCTCGTTGTATTTTTTGCGCCTCTTGGCAGAGCCGTTCCCATTGGGTAGTGTCAAAATTTTGCCAACGCATAAACCCGAACGATTCTCGCAATAAGCCTGGAGCTTTCCGGCAAACTTTTAAAGCAGCTTCACACAGCAATGTGCCTGAGCCGCACATAGGGTCTACAAAGTGCCCATCTCCTTGCCAGCCAGTCAGTTCCAATAAACCGGCAGCAAGTACCTCGTTGAGGGGCGCTCCGCCGGTATTTTTTCGGTAGCCTCGTTTGTAGAGTGGCTCACCAGAGCTATCAATCAGTAAATTACACTGTTGCTTGGCAATGTGAATATGCACTTGTAAATCGGGGGTTTTCACATTTACAAATGGTCGACGTCCCAAGCGATCGCGAAATTGGTCGACTATGGCATCTTTTGTTTTGAGAGCCACATAGCGCGAATGGGTAAATGTTTCGGAGTTAACTACACTATCGACTGCAAATGTATCACCGACTTCCATATAGTCTTGCCAATCGATCGATTGCACCCCATGGTACAGTTCGTCTTCGTTTTGTGCTGAGAAGCTATGGATAGCGCATAAGATGCGCAAAGCAGTGCGGCTCCATAAGTTCGCGCGATACAGGGTTAGCAGGTTTCCTTGAAATTCCACAGCGCGGTTGCCCACTATAACGTTTTGTGCTCCGAGGGTTTTCAACTCTTGGGCTAGCACTTCTTCGAGGCCCCAAAAGGTTTTGGCGACCATATGTAGCGTCTTAGGTGTGTTCTTCATAGTGCAAAGCTACTGATTTCGCGGTGTTGCATCGCGAATACTGCAACTCACTTGTTTTGTTCCACCAATTCTTCCACTTTTGCATAACTAAGAATATAGGTTGTGTACCTTTTGCTAGGTACGCATTAAAAGGGAATCCGGTGCAAGTCCGGAACTGTTCCCGCAGCTGTATGCCAGAAAAACGCTCGCAGCCACATGTGCCACTGTTTCATCGGAAATGGGAAGGCGGTTGCTGAGTTGGTAAGTCAGAAGACCTGCCTGTGTTCTTCGTTCCACTCCTTCGGTGAAAAGGAACGGAACGGTTACGTACGCACATGTTATCGTAAAGGTGAACCTTAACAAAAGGAGTATGGCATATTTATGCCAAGCACTTCTTTATATGGCTAACTCTACGATTTCCCGTGCCTGCCTGCCGTTATGTGTGCCGAAGGTTTTTTTACCAAAACAGGCGCACGGTATGTTAAAACACGTTTTCTCAGCCATATTTTTTGCAAGTTCGATTGCCCCACTGTTGGGTCAAGGGCTTTCAGGTGTAGAACAGCAGCAACGCGACACCTTGAGTTCCCGCGAACTAGCTACTATTATGGTTGCCGATAGCCGCTTATCGCACTTTACGCAAAGCAACATTACCGATACGGTAGAAATTTTGTTGCAAGCAGGCATGTCGGTAGCCCAACAGCTCGAAATGCAGACTTCCCTCTTTGTGAAATCGTACGGTGTAGGCAGTTTAGCAACTACGTCGCTGCGGGGTGGGAGCGCCTCGCATACTGCGGTGTTATGGCATGGGCTTAACTTGCAAAGCCCAATGAACGGAACGGTAGATTTAGCCTTATTACCTCGTTTTGCTACCGATTCAATCGCCATACAATATGGTGGGAATAGCGCTTTATGGGGTAGTGGAGCCGTAGGAGGAAGCATCCACTTACACACATCGCTACCTACTGAAAAAGGGATGCATGCCCAAGTTTGGGGTGAGGCCGGTAGTTTTGGTAATTTTCAGCAGGGCATGCGCTTGAGTGTAAAACACCAAAACCACCAAAGTAAAGTAAACTTATGGCGCCATACGGCTGAGAACGATTTTTCATTTACCAACCGTGCCAAGTTGGGTAACCCTGAAGAGCGGCTAGCGAATGCGGCATCGGCAACCCATGGAGTTACGTGGGAACATCGGATCAATGGGCGTAATAGCTCGTTAGAACTAGCGGCTTGGTGGCAACAATCGGAACGGGAAATTCCTCCATCAATGGTGATTAACCAAAGTCAAGCCCGCCAAAACGACGATTTTTTTCGCCTAACGGCGGGATGGCATACCCAAAGAGGGGGGCACACTTTTCGGGCGCGTACTGCATTGTTAACTGAATATTTACAGTTTTCCGACCCTGCCATCAGCTTGAATAGCCAAAGTCAAGCGCAACAAATCATCTCCGAACTACAACACGAAACACTGC
>CAYMYI010000203.1:0-3764 GCA_964394585.1 uncultured Roseobacteraceae bacterium | reverse complement strand
GGTGATGTAGCTCAGTTGGTAGAGCATCGGACTGAAAATCCGTGTGTCGGTGGTTCGAATCCGCCCATCACCACACACTCGCAAAAAGTAGCGATAACGAAGAAAGCTCCTAATTTATTAGGAGCTTTTTTTATTGCCACACACTCAAAAAGCTGTTTGTATAACAATTAAATGACGCTTGCTAAGTAGGTAGTTTGATATCTTTTCAAACTTCATTTTAAGCTACTATTAGTTTAAACAGATTTCTCTCCGTTTCAGTAGGGTAATTTGCGGTTTAGAAGGTAAACTGTCGTTTTTCCTTGTTGTATCTTGTTAATTTGAGCAACGAATAACCCTTTGCCATGCAACTAACCTTAAAAGAACCCATCATTCGCCATATCGGCATTGTATTGCTCAGCATCGCGATACCTTTTATGATACCGCCCGATGCGGAAATCCCCGAACACGATTCGTTTATTTCGAAAGTGATAGTTGCCTATATTTTCACCTTTACGTTTTGGCAAGGCACTTATCTTATCATTGCGTATTACCGAAAAAAAATTCCCTCTTTAGAGAGCACATGGAAACGCGTAACAGCCACCCTTTGTATGGCATCCATCTTTATTGTAATAGGCGATTTTGTGCTACACCATGTACTCTCTTGGCTTGGTATAGCCGATATTAACAATTCGTTAGCCCAAATTTTTAGTTTTACGAAGATGAATTTCGCTTTTTTCTTCATCATCATGGGAATCTACGAAAGCGCCTACTTCTTTGGTAAGTGGAAAGAGTCGGTCATCGAGGCGGAAAAACTGCGCCACCAACATTTGCGCTCGCGTTTCGAGGTGCTCAAACAGCAAATGAGCCCGCATTTTCTATTTAATAGTTTCAATACATTACTCAACGTGATTGATGAAGATGTAGAAAAGGCAAAAGAATTCACTCTAAGGCTTTCAGAGGTATACCGATACATTTTGCAAAACAGGCAGAAAGAAATTGTACCGCTCCATACGGAACTACAATTTGCCCAAGATTTCCTATTTCTGCATAAAATGCGTTTTGGGGACAGTTTACAAATCAGCATTGATGTAGCCGACAAATACCTTGAAAACATGTACATTGCCCCGCTTACGTTACAGCTTTTGCTCGAAAATGCTGTGAAACACAACGAAGTATCGGTGGCACATCCGTTGTTAATCGAAATTTTTGTAGAAACCGGTAAATCGATTCTGGTGCGGAACAATTTGCAGCGGAAATCGTCGCTAAATGCCATTAACTCTACCCATACAGGCTTAGAAAATATCCGAGAACGCTATCGGTTTCTTACCACTCGAGACGTCGGGATTGTGGTTTCGCATAACTATTTTACAGTAGCTATTCCGCTGTTAGAAATTGAAGAACATAAGTCTGCAGAGCGCTATGAAAGTATTGATAGTAGAAGATGAAGCCCCGGCGGCACGTCGATTAACCCGATTGCTCAACGAGCTCGATGAAAACATAAAAGTATTGGAAACGCTGGATACCATCGCTGCTACGGTAGCATGGTTTGAGCATCATACCCCACCCGATCTGTTATTTCTCGATATCCAACTTGCCGATGGGCTTAGCTTTCAAATTTTTAATAAGATGGCAATTCCGTGCCCCATCGTATTCACTACTGCTTACGATGAATATACCCTCGATGCATTTCGGGTAAACAGCATCGATTATTTGCTCAAGCCTATACGGCGCGAGAACCTCGCTCAGAGTTTACAAAAACTCTCAGAAGTAAAAGATTACTACCGTGGAAGTCCTCCTAAAAACATAGAAAATCTATTGCAACAGGTGAAAACCGACGAATACCGCGAGCGCTTCTTGGTGCGTTTAGGTGAGCGGTTAGTTTCGGTGCCTATTGAAGAGGTCGCTTATTTTGTCACAGAAGAAAAGGTAGTTATTCTGCATACGCACGATGGGAAACGATATGCCCTCGATTATGCATTAGACGAACTCGAAGCTATGCTAGATCCAAAACGCCATTTTCGATTGAACCGTCAGGTGATTTCCAGCTTTGATGCCATCAGGGCAGTGCATCAGCATTTTAAAGGAAAATTGTTAGTGAAACTTCACCCGGAACCTTCGCAAGAAGTACTGGTAAGCCGCGAGAAAAGTCCAGTATTTAAACAGTGGTTAGGTAAATAAAAGCCCTTTCTTTGGCAAAAAAGAAAGGGGCTTTCTCTGCAATAAGTCGATTGCTTTAGTAAATCTCGAAGCCAACCCACCCGGAATCGGGGTCGTTGCCGGGGGCATCTAGCCCGGCAAACATAGCATATTCGTGCCAAGCGTGTACTCCATGGTAGGTGCCATTCAAATTTTCGGGTAGGGTTATTTCGGTTTCCCAAACGTACGTTTCGTTGGCAGCAAGTGTTTCCGGACCACTTACGCGGATTTCATCGCGGAACGTTTCAACAGTTTTTCGGACAATCTCGTGTTCAACCTCTCGTTCTCCCCCCTCATATTCAATCTCAATGCCTTCTGCTTCAATGCGCTCTTGGGCTTCAATTTTTAAATAGACTCCTCGGATATCCAAGTCGGTACTGCTAACTTCAGCGATAATTTTTACGTGGAAAGGCTCCCCTAAAGAAAGTTCATCGTCTAAGAACTCGATGTATACCTTTGCTCCTCCGCCGGTAACCATGTTTTTTACAGATTTTACTTTGTCCCAAAATCCCATAATATAGATGTGTTTAGGTTTAAAAACGATTAGCGATGTAAACCAATTTACAAGGCTTTAGGGGGAAATGCAATGAAAGTAAAGGGATTGCGGCAACAAAAAACGGGTTTCTCTTTGCAAAAGAAACCCATTTAAAATAGCATTTGCGCAACGGTTTATGAAGTCATGGCGAGCAATAAATCGGCTTGTGTGATAATGTGTACCCGATTGTTTTCATCGCGTACGAGTAGCGCTTTGTTGTTGCGGTCAATCAACGAAGAAAGCGAGTCGATGGTGTTATCCATTGCCACAAACATAAAAGCTTTATCCATAATTTCGCTTACTGGTTCTTCTTTGATTTCTGGCGATTCAATCAGGCGTTGTAGAACGTTCGAATCGGTCAAGCTCCCTACAATTTGTTCACCATCGCTTACTGGTAATTGCGAAATCCCTTTGGCGTTCATTAGGGCGATTGCTTCACTCACTTGGCTATTTTTGGAAATGGTAACAAGATCAGCACTCCCATTTCTATGTTGGATGATATCCTTTGCAGTGGCAAAATTGCGTTCCTCCAAAAATCCGTGGTCTTTCATCCAGGTATCGTTGTAAATCTTGTTGAGATAGCGAGTGCCGTGGTCGGGTAAAATTACGACCATCACATCGTTTTCAGTGAGGTGTTCCCTTGCATATTCGAGCGCACCAAATACCGCTGCACCGCACGACCACCCTACGAACAAGCCTTCTTCGCGGGCAAGCTTGCGGGTCATCACGGCAGCATCTTTATCGGTTACCTTCACAAACGTATCGATTAGATCAAAATCCACATTTTTAGGTAAGATGTCTTCCCCAATCCCTTCTGTGAGGTACGGGTAGATTTCATTCTCGTCAAAAATGCCAGTTTCTTTATATTTTTTAAAAACAGAACCGTAGCTATCAATGCCTACAGTTACTACACCCGAGTTTTGCTCCTTTAGATATTGTGAAACACCGCAGATAGAACCACCAGTGCCTACGCCAGCAGCATAATGAGTTACTTTCCCCTCGGTTTGTTCCCAAATTTCCGGCCCGGTGGTTTCGTAGTGTGCCTGGCGGTTTG
>CAYMYI010000202.1:0-3781 GCA_964394585.1 uncultured Roseobacteraceae bacterium | reverse complement strand
ATAGTAAAATAAAAAGAAGCCAAGGAAAAAAACATTCATTTTTGTTGGAGAAATAACCAGCCCGGCTTCGGCAATCTGGTATTCTTCACTAAAGGGAAAAGTCCTTATTGAACCGTCAGGGGCTACCATTTCGATAATACCACCCCATTTTTTATAACCTAAGGAGCGCCCCCTTTTGACAAACCTTCCTATCCCATTTTCAACAGGTATCTCTTCAAAACTACCTTTCATTACATGATGGTCTTTTTCTTCATCATAATAAAAATCGCCAATTTTGATATCGTAAGGGTTCACATTGCGCGTATCCCACACGGTAAAGTAGTCTTCGTTGGTGAAATACTTCTCGGCAACGGCGGTTTCACGATCAACCCAAATAATGCCTTCTGTACATTCTTCAGGTTGAAAGTAAAATTTACGGGGTTCATTGGCAGTATCTTCAAACTGAAAGTTTTCTTCGCGCTGAATGGCCGCAGCCTCGTTCATGAAAGGCTCTATTTCTGCACACTGAAAACGCCAAAGCACTTCTGGGGGGAGTTGCACAGCGAATACAGAATCAGAAAAATTGTTGAGAGGGGCAATCGCTTTAGGGCGAGGCAGTAGGTGGTCGATTTTTGAAGGAATAGCCCGCTGCGCTACCGATACACTAAAGCATGTGAGCAGTAGAAAAATAGTCGAGAAACCTGTTTTCATTTTCAAAGAGAATAAAATTGCAATGAGTGATACGGGTAGTAGTAACGAGTTTCTATCTGCAAACAAAAAAGCAAATGTTACCTGAAAGGTATAAAAAAATTACCGAAAGAAGGAATTGAAGTCTGGCTACTCAGTAGATGAGCCGGATTGATAAGCTAGTCGGCGTTCCACCCGTTGCAGGGCTAATTGCCAATCGGTATCTTTTTTTAAGGCATTTGCTTTTTCGTAGAGTTCTTTAGCTCGTTCAAAATTACCCTGGTAAAATTCGTAAATGTATCCTAGCTGAAAGTGCCCGAATGCATAGTTAGGGTTTTGCAGCAACGCTTTCTCATAAAAAGGGATGGAAGCTACATATTGTTTTTGCCCAATGAGATATTCCGCTACTTTTTTATTGATTTCAAAGTTAGTACGGGGTAATTCGGCGGCCTTTCGGTACCAAACATAGGCAGAATCGCTTCCATAGAGAAGTTCGCAGTTTTTGGCAATGCGATAGAACCACTCCGCATCAACATCTACGATGCCCTGCCCGGCTACGAGCACTTGCATAGCTTGCTTTGGTTGCTGACTTTTCTCGAAATAGTTTGCCAAGGCTAAGCGGCTTTCTTGGTGTGTAGGGTCTTTTGTAATTACTTGGCGGAGAATTGGAAATGCGGCAGTGGTATCTTGGCGATCGAGTGCTAGGCGCGCTTTCCAATACAGTAACTCAGGCATTTCTAGTTCGAACGATTCGGCTAACCGCAAAAATCGTTGAGCCTCCGAAGGACTATTTTCTCGGTAGTATAACTCGACGGCTAAAACGTATAGCGGCGCTTCTTGTACTCCTAGTTGTAAGGCTTTTTCAGTGGCTTGGAGCGCTTGCGGATACTCCTCACGATTTTTCAGAATGCGAGCATGCAAATAGTGGTACTTCCCTTGTTGAGGGTCGAGTTGTAGAGCGGTTTCAATATCTTTTATGGCTTGGTTTAGTTTATTGTTTTCCCAAAAGAAATACGCTCGTTTGTAATAGAATAGCGGTTTATCGAGGTTTTTTCGTACAGCTTCGTTAATCAACGAAAGTTGTTTGAAGTAATCTTCTTCTTGATTTTGATGCATCACAATGGTATCGGATTTTTCGGAAGTAGCTAAGCTACATCCTCCTATCACACTACATACGATTGCAAAGCCTATGAAAGTCGTTAGCTGTTTCATAGCGGTTATGAATTTTACTTTTCTTCTAAGAGTTTTTCAAGCGCAAACATTTCGTCGCGTAAGCGTGCTGCCTCCATAAAATCGAGTTCTTTCGCTGCTTTTTCCATTTTCTTTTTGGTTTGTGCAATGGCTTTTTCTAATCCGTTTGCATCCATATAAGCTACTACTGGGTCGGCAGCCACATTCGTAGTTTCTGGTTCTACGTAGGCTTGCACTGGTTTTTTTCGAGAATCGGCAACTTTGGTTTGGTTTAGGATAGCCTCTTTATTTTTACCCACTGTTTTTGGCGTAATATTATGCTTCTTGTTGTAGGCTTGTTGCACACTGCGGCGGCGATTGGTTTCGTCGATGGCGCTCTGCATAGAAGCTGTTACCTTATCGGCATACATAATTACGCGGCCATTTTGGTTGCGGGCGGCGCGGCCAATGGTTTGGATGAGCGAGCGTTCGTTGCGCAAAAAACCTTCTTTATCGGCATCCATGATAGCCACTAGCGAAACTTCAGGTAAGTCTAGCCCTTCGCGCAATAGATTTACCCCTACGAGTACATCAAAGATGCCTAAACGCAATTCGCGTAGAATTTCTACGCGGTCGAGGGTTTTTACTTCCGAGTGGATATAACGTGTTTTTACTCCTACATTTTCTAAAAACTTGGTAAGTTCTTCTGCCATCCGTTTGGTGAGGGTGGTTACCAATACACGTTCTTCTTGCTCTACCACTTGATGAATTTCTTCTAGTAAATCGTCAATCTGATTGACGCTGGGGCGCACTGAAATTTCGGGGTCGAGCAGTCCGGTAGGGCGGATAATCTGCTCTACGACTACTCCTCCGGTGCGTTGGAGTTCGTAATCGCCAGGGGTGGCACTTACATATACTGTATTGCCCATCATTTCTTCAAACTCGTTGAAGGTAAGAGGACGGTTATCGAGAGCTGAGGGAAGCCGAAATCCGTAATCCACTAGATTGACTTTTCGCGATCGATCGCCACCCCACATAGCGCGCACTTGGGGGAGGGTTACGTGGCTTTCGTCGATTACTAATAAGTAGTCGTCTGGGAAGTAATCGAGCAGGCAGAACGGACGCTGCCCAGGCTTGCGCCGATCGAAATACCGAGAGTAGTTTTCGACTCCTGAGCAGTAGCCCATCTCGCGAATCATTTCCAGGTCGAACTCTGTGCGTTCTTTGATGCGGTGGGCCTCTAAGTAGCGTTGGTCGCGTTCAAAAAAGGCGATTTGGGCAACCAAATCGTCTTGAATTTCTTTAATAGCTTGGTGGAGGGTTTCCTTCCCGGTAACAAACAGATTGGCAGGGAAAATACTGATGGCGCTTTCTTCGGAAAGCTTTTTGCCTTCCTCAGGGTCGATGCGCTGGATACTTTCGATTTCATCTCCCCAGAAAAAAATGCGGTAGGCAAAGTCGGCATAGGCGGGGTAAATATCCACTGTGTCGCCTTTTACGCGGAACGTACCCCGTTTAAATTCTGCCTCGGTGCGGTTGTAGAGAATATCGACTAGTTCGAAAAGCAAGCGGTTGCGGCTTACGATGTCGCCTACTTTTACGCGTACAATATTTTTACCGAATTCTTCAGGGTTACCAATCCCATAAATGCACGATACCGAAGCGACTACGACTACATCGCGCCGCCCGGAGAGGAGTGCAGAAGTTGCCGAAAGGCGGAGCTTTTCGATTTCTTCGTTAATAGAAAGGTCTTTTTCAATGTAGATGTCGGCGTTAGGGTTGTAGGCTTCGGGTTGGTAGTAATCGTAATACGAGATAAAATATTCCACTGCATTTTCAGGGAAAAACTGCCGAAATTCTCCAAAAAGCTGAGCAGCTAGGGTTTTGTTGTGGCTTAACACAAGGGTAGGGCGGTTTAGCGTGGCAATCACGTTGGCAACCGAGA
>CAYMYI010000201.1:3178-3809 GCA_964394585.1 uncultured Roseobacteraceae bacterium | reverse complement strand
ATTTTCATCGGAGTGGAGGGTTTTCGTAGGTGCATCGAAGATTCCTGTTTTCTTGTGTTTAAGACATGATGGAATTGGGGTTTCTTTTGTCCTTTTTGCAGTAATCTATGTACTTATCAAACACTTCAAAGAAACTCAAACTTTCATTTTCTTTTGGCTTTTCGCTCCTTATGGACTTAACATACTCTTTAATCATTTTAGCACTTACATGCTTTCCTTTGGCTTTTTCTTCCCAGTAGTAGGCTATAGCCTTTTTTTCAATCCGACTTAATATTTCCTTGTACTCGTTATAGTTTGATAGTTGAGTTTTAGGGAAGCTCTTTCTTGTATTCCAATATTTGGTTTCAATTGTAAGACCAGTGGCTACTTGTACTTTCTCTCCTTCGCATGAAGCTCGCAAGTAAATAGAACTCCTCTCCTTGTTAGGATGTGCCAAATAAAAGCTAACAGACTTAAAGCTCATTCTTCATGAATTTTATACCCTCTATTATACCCTTTTTATTGCAATTATTTACTTTTGGGTATATTTAAAAACAAAAAAAGCCCTCAAATTGAGGGCTTTAAGAGGTTTTTTGGGTATCTAAAAGTATTTGGATATACACTTAGTGGAGAATATCGGAGTCGAACCGAT
>CAYMYI010000201.1:0-3168 GCA_964394585.1 uncultured Roseobacteraceae bacterium | reverse complement strand
CTCGCTATTTAACTAATTCAAAAGAATTTGTGGAGACTAGGGGAGTCGAACCGATGACCTTTTGGCTGCCAGCCAAACGCTCTAGCCAGCTGAGCTAATCCCCCATTGTAGCATAAGCAATGCAATTATAAGCAGAATTTCACGAGCTACCAATAAGTCAATACAAAAATATAAAACGTACGTAAAGGGGAGCGAGCATTAAAGTTCTTCACTCCCCTTTTAAAAAGATTCGTGCAACCAGCACTAAAGAACTCGGCGTGCTTGTACAAAATTTCTCTGCCAATATTCTGAAAACAAGTTGTCTTCTCGTACGCCTTTACTAGTAGAGGTATGGATGAAACGAATTTCGTTCTCGGCTACTTTGCTTACCACACCTACGTGACCTACCTTACTACGAGAAATCGAAAAGAAGAGTAAATCGCCTTCTTTTACTTGTTTGAGCGATATTTTTTTTCCTATACGAGCTTGTTCTGAGGAAGAACGAGGCAACTGAACATCTACGGTGCTGAACGACTGTATCATAAGCCCAGAGCAATCAATCCCTCGGCGAGAAAGCCCTCCTAAACGGTGGGGGGTTCCTAAGTAAGATCTAGCAGCAGCGAGTACTTGACGTACTTTGTTATCTTTATACGATTCAGAGCCCGAAGCCTCTGCCGTTGCCGAACTATTGCCCCTTAGGGTCTCAATTTGTTGGTTTGCGTTCGCATCATCGGTGCGAGCATCTTTCCGAGTGTAGTACACATCGTCTACTTCAATGGTGCGTCCTTGTTTACGACTTCGCTTTTCCAATTTCGAAATCGTACGATCTAAGCGGGCATTCGAGTGCTTACTTGCAGAACAAGCGCTAAAAAAAATGGTGGCGAACACAGCCATGCCTATTGCATACAATCTGTGCGTTTTTGAGGCGGCAAAAGTAATCATAGGTATTTAGTTTAATTGAATGAATGATAGTTGTCTGTAAATGTACAGATTGCATGCCAAAAGGTAAATTGAAATTACCCTGAATCAATCTATGAGTTGATAGGTACTATGTTAAGCCAAAACCACAGCTCGATTCATCAGTGTTACATCCTTGCTTTTAAAACGTGTGATACACCTCTCAATTCTTATATACCTTGAGGGTTGTATTAATCAAACCATTTCGACTTTAGGGGATGCAGCCGAATGGGTTTTTCAAGAATAATTTTCCTTAGCAGAAAAAAAAACTCCTTTCAGCAAGGAGTTTATTCTTATATAAAAAAATCATAGTTAGCCCCATGATTATTCTGGCTTCAGCCAAGAACGCAGCAATACGCTTTGCTCAAAAGTAGGATTTTCAATGGCGCCAAATATAAATTCTTCTTTGGTGGTAATCTCCATCATGTCAGCTTTCAGTTTTTTCTTTTTCATTTTTTTTCCTCTGAGTACAATTACTTCGAGCCGATCGCCTTCTTGAGCATTCTCTCGTAAATTGGTGAATATCTCTTTTGCATTCCCTAAGTTGAGTTCTTTGCCGTTAATGGAAAATAGCACATCATCTTCTTTGTATTTCATTTTTTTACCGAATTCATCCACATTTTCGGTGCTTTCGATGTAAATCTGGTCGTTTTCGTTTACATTCAAATCTACATTTCCCAAGCTGATTCCTTTAATTTCCTGTTCTTGTTCGAACCGAATCCCCACTGTTTCAAAGGTTTCTTCGAACGGCAGGGGCTCGCTACCCTCTACGTATTTTGCGAAAAATGTGCGGATTTCTGGAAACCCGCTGATGCGTGCAATTTCATCAAATAGCTTATCGTCTTCAAAAGGTTTCTCAATGCCATATTCTTTCGATAAATCTGCCATGAGTTGTTGCAGCCCATAACGTCCTTTGGAAAGTTCGCGCAGGCGGATATCAAGACAAAGCCCAATGAGAGCTCCTTTTTCGTATACGTTTCCGTACTCATCTTTGTACTCGCCCAGGCAGCCTTTACTCATTACAGTAAAAGGAAGGGCATCTTGATAGGCTTGAGCAGCAATCATTTTATTGCGAATTTCACCCAGGTATTCATCAATGGTAATTAGCCCGTGGCGTACTTGTACATGGCTGGCAAAATATTCGGTAACGCCTTCATACAACCATAAATGCTTCGACATTTCGGGATTAATGTAATCGAAGTTGTGTATTTGTTCAGAGTGGATAGAAAGAGGCGTAAGGATATGGAAAAACTCATGGGCGGCAATATCACGGATGCTTTGCACTAGATATTGAGGTTGAATTTCAGGCAGGTAGTATAGGGAAGAGTACGAGTGTTCTAGGGCGCCCATCATCCCCGAAAGCGAAGGCCGATCGGATAGATAGATGATGAAAGCGTATTTCCGGATGGGCAGCTCACCGCCCAAATAGTCTTTTTGTGCTTCGAGTACATCTTGGATGTTCTCGGCTACAAACGAAGAGGTTACTAATCCATTAGGCGAATACACCGAAACCAGTACATCGGCACCACCTACTTGGAGCACAGTAGTGTCGGGTTCGTTGTACATAATGGGCGAATCAACAAGGCGCATATAGTGAGGCGCTTCGAAGATATCGTACCCTGCGCCACTTTCTACCGGGATTAGCGAAGTGGAACCATAAAATGTTTCGGGGCGGTTGAACCGAATGCGATACGCGTGGCGCTCCATTCCCTCAAAAAAACCAAAAAAGCCATGGGTGTTAATTACATAATTTTCAGATTCTTCAATATTAGTACCGCCAGGCTCAAATACGGCTTCGGGCTGCTCAGTATCCCAGGTATCTTCTACCTGATAGCGTATGGTTTTCAGCAAATTGGCTTGCGAAATACGCCACCCGTTTACCCCCACTTTTTCAACAGGCAAAGGGTTGCCCTGGCTATCGAGTGCTTCAAACTGCGAAACGAAGCGACCGAAATTATCCAAGCTGTACGTGCCAGGTACAATGCTGGGCATGTAATAGGTGATACTAGTTTGCGAAAGTGGCGGTGCTGCCAACTCCACAACTAATTGGTCATCGGGTGCTTGGT
The DNA here is from genome assembly GCA_964394585.1 of uncultured Roseobacteraceae bacterium. GTDB lineage: Bacteria > Bacteroidota > Bacteroidia > Cytophagales > Flammeovirgaceae > CAYUJH01. Next base: position 166 of record CAYMYI010000201.1, on the reverse strand, counting down.
TCAGGTTTACCGTAAACTGATACGGTTGAGCGATATCTTGCCCTTGCAAACTCCAGGCAAGTGCACAATTCAGCAGGCATAATAGCCCTATACGTGTCCATTTCATATTGTACTATACCCATAATTAATTATTTTGGGAATAATAGGAGTATCCCCCGACGGTTTG
>CAYMYI010000200.1:0-3856 GCA_964394585.1 uncultured Roseobacteraceae bacterium | reverse complement strand
CAAGTCCTTTCATATATAAAATGAATCGGTGCTAGAAAGATGCGCAAATTTACGGAATACATTACAGACCTGAACGATCTTCATGGTTTGAAGCCCAATACTACAATATCGTCTGTCTGTGGGTTATCCCCTTGCCAACTTGCCAATTCTTGCAAAAGCAATTCTTTTTGTTTTGCAAAAGGATGATTGTGAATTTTCTCAATCAGAAAAGCGAAATTTTGCCGTAAAAAACGCTTTCGATTTGCGCCTCCCATTTGGTCGTGAAAGCCATCTGAAAATACGTAAAATGTATCGGTAGGTGCGTAGTTAATGGTGTGTTCCTGAAAGATCTTCTCTTTCTTTTTGCCCATGCTCCCTAATGAGAAACGTTCACCACGAATTTCGTGCAGGCTTCCTTCTTGGAAATACCACATCACTGTTTTGGCGGCAGCTAGCGTAAGTGTTTGGGTAGCATCGTCTACGGTAAGTACTAGTAAATCGATGCCGTCATCAACGCGTTCATCTTCGAAGCCGGTACGTATAGCAGCGATTAATTTTGTATTCAATTGGCTCAGGATTTTCGCTGGGCTTGTTTCTCCTTGCCCAATTGTTACTTGATCGAGCAGGTTATGCCCCAGAATAGTCATAAATGCTCCGGGCACGCCATGCCCTGTACAATCTGCAATTGCTAATAACTTTTTATGGTTTACTTCGCGGTACCAATAGAAGTCACCACTTACGATATCTTTGGGTTTGTAAAGCAAGAAACCATCGGTAAAATGGCTCAGAATCTCCTCGGCACTCCCTAAAATTCCCTTTTGAATATGGCTAGCATACGAAAGGCTCGCCGTAATATCGGTGTTTTTCTGCTCAATGATTTGTTTCTGTTGCGTCAGTTCTAGGTTTTTAGCATTGGCCTCTTTGCGTGCTTTTCTACCATAGTCTAATAAAATTTTTGCAATGATAAAGGTAATGGAGCTTACCATAATTGTATTGAGTGCCGTAAGCGGTGGAGCGTTCTCGTCGAGCAATACGGCAGGGCGTAAGTCGTGTACGTAGCCATCAATGGCAAGGGAAACTAAAGTGAGTATGGCATAGAACCCGAGCCACCAATACGCATTATTTCCTCTATGCAATGCCAACGACCCCACCAAAGCAAGATTTGCCCAAAGCATTACCGCCCCCGAGCTCACAAATCCTCCTAACGACCATTGGAACATAAACGGGAGAAGCAAGCTAACAAGCACTTGTATAAATCGGCTCGCCCGATAATCTTTCTTTAAGTGAAACAGAAGCAGATTAGCAAAGGAAACCAACACATAACCGTATGGGATGAGGCTAGCAGTATGTAACCCGTAATAGGTACAAATTCCTCCCCAAACAACACCTCCTATCGACATCAACATGGCGAGATACACTAATAGGCGCTTCATTCCCCTAACGGAAGTACTATCTTCAGGAAGAGTGCCTATGTTCAGTATCGATGCAAGTAACTTCAAGTTGGGTTATAAAGTAAATAAGAAGATAAAAATACACACTTTCTATTATAAAAAGCCTAGATAGTTATGTAATTTACTTACACATAAAAACGGGATGAAGTATGTGAAACGTACAATTGACACGTTATTGTAGCATATATTCTGTTTGTTTATGTAGAATGAAGGCATTAGTAAACATTTGTTTACTAATAATGCTTATTTTAGCACGGCGGATAACCCATACACTAGTGAAACGTACGATAGAATCTCTTGATTTAAAAACTGCACAAAAGCTTGACCACGCTTGGCGACAGGAGTTTAAAGAAAACTCTCGAAAAAAATCGTATCTATTAGGTGTAATTGCTGCCCTAATTTTCCCTGCAACCCTCATCGACTTAAGCATGGTTACCGAAGGTAATCAGTCTATCTTTATACTAACCCGTACCCTTCCTTCGGCGCTCATCTTGTTTTACTTAGCCCTTCAACGGCTATTTCGGTTGCCCGATAAACCCGGTTACTATATAACCTTTGTTGCTGTGATAACGGCTGCTGCGTTCCGTGTAAACGATACAGATACTAGCAACTTCCTGCTCTTAAATGCGACTTGTTTCATCATGTTTGCTATTCTGGCAAGTTTGAAACTACGCGATACCATCATTATGTCGGTATATGCCACCATCGTAAATATTATTTTTTACTTCTGGTTATATGCTGAAACTATTCCGCCCAATAATGCGGGCTTATTAGTAATTATTGCCTTGGAGGTGATCTTCGTATTGGTTATCAAGTTTCGGTACGACATCCTGAAACGCAACTTCTTAAATAGTATGCTATTACAGCATCAGAAAGAAGAAATTGAAAAGCAGCGCAATAACTTGCTCGAACTCAACGAGGAGATTCATCAACAAAAAGAGGAAATTTTATCGCAGCGCGATGCAATCGAACAAAAGCGGGCAGAACTAGAGAAAACCTTGCAAAAACTCGCAAAAAAAAATGCCAATATTACAGCAAGCATCACCTATGCCCAACGCATACAAGAAGCTATGCTGCCTAATTTAAACACTATTCAGTCGTTTTTCCCGCATGCGTTCGTTTTATATAAACCTAGAGATATTGTTTCAGGCGATTTTTACTGGGTAAAAGAAAAAAATGGGTGGGTAATTTTTGCTGCAGCAGACTGTACTGGCCACGGAGTACCCGGGGCGTTCATGTCGATTACTGGAGATGCCATCCTTAGCCAAATTGTAGAAGTCCAAGGAATTACCGCTCCAGCCGAAATCTTAAACCAACTCCATATTCGGATTCGCTCAGGTCTCAAACAAAAAGAAACGCATAACCGCGATGGGATGGATATTGCTGTTTGCGCTTATAACTTTGCTACACGCGAGTTGTGTTTTGCCGGTGCACAAAATCAATTATTATACGTTCAAAATGGTGAAATGAAGCGTTTACGGGGGAATCGCCAGCCGATTGGTGGACTACAACGAGAAACCGAACGCATTTTTACCAATCACTCTATCCACATTACAGTACCTACGATGTGCTACCTGTTCTCCGATGGCTATCAAGATCAGTTTGGCGGAAAAGATGGGCGTAAATTCATGAACCATCGCTTTAGAGAATTGCTATTGGCGAACCATCAGAAACCTGCCGCCGAGCAAGAGCGCATCTTAGATGAAACCTTAAATCAATGGATTTCCGAGGGGAATGAGCAGCAGATTGATGATATTTTAGTGATGGGAGTTTTAATTCAACCATAAAAAAACCTTTCTTTTTAAAGAAGAAAGGCTTTCAACTTATTAGCTCAATCGAGCTTATTAAAAAAACACTCCAAAACTGAGCATTGCTCTTGCCCTCGTTTGGTCTATTGCCACTTGTGGGCTCCTGCCGTTAGCAAGGGTGTAGGGAGAGTAGGTATCTTCAGAAAAGTTGGTAACTATACCAAAATCTACGTAATAATCTCTCTCGCGAATTCCCAGCCCTCCGGTAACAATCAACACAGAACGATCTAGCCCTTCCTGTTCAACGTTGTAGGGATCATCGTAATATGCTCCTCCGCCTCGTATTCTAACCTTTCCAAACCGTAGTTCTCCACCAACTTTCAAATTATATGCTCCTGTATACAAATTGTCAATGGTATTGTTATCGCCTTCAAAAGAAATTCCCGAATCGTTTCCGCCGGTAAGCCAAGCGGATTGATAGCCCACATACTCAATATCTGCCGTTAGAAATCCAACCTTTCCGGCAAAAAAGGCTAATCCGGCAGACACTCTGAATGGGGTAATCAGGGTATATTCTGCTTCTAAATCGATAGTACCATAGCTTTCATTGGTTAAAAATACTTCTTCGTCAGCGAAGGCATCTTGTAAATCGGGATCAGAAATATAATCAGCAGGCCG
>CAYMYI010000199.1:0-3942 GCA_964394585.1 uncultured Roseobacteraceae bacterium | reverse complement strand
CACGCAACCCGATGATTGTACTACACAGAATGACTACGGCTTTCAGCCCGTGGTGGAGCTGTAACTGCCGTACTACTTTTGCATTGATGAATAGCAAAAAGTTAAGAGCGGCAATTACGCCAAAGAACACAACTACCCAGCTCTTGTCGGCATAGTAGAAGAAATCGACGGGAAATACCACAGAAAACAAATAGGTGTCATTTCGTTTGATGGCAAGGTTGCGCTCGTAAAAAATGGAGGTACCATCGGCAGGGTTTAGCTCAATGCGGACTTCTTGCTTGGGGAAAATTTCGGGATTTAGCCCTGAGATTAGAAAGTCGTTCTGGATATCGTAGTGTCGCCACAGCGGGATTGCGATAAAAATTTCGTAGTCGTCATTTTTGACAATTAGCGAAGAGCGCTTCACAAAAAAAATACTTTCTGGTACATCGATGCTAATGCATTTTTCTATGTAATTACCCTGCAGTTTTGAGTACGGAATTTTGTAGCGGTAGTCTGACCAATACACCAGTTTCCCCCCTTGGTATACAAAAAGAGGGTATTTGTAGTCAGCGTTGGCAAAGTCGCTAAAGTCAATTTCGAGTTGCTCTTTAAATACTTTTTTAAACTCAACGGCGATGTCGTCGGCAACGGAAATTTCGGTGTAGAGGCGTTGCTTCAGCTCATTTACGAAAATAGTTTGGTTGGCATCGGTGCTAAATACCCCCCCTAAAAATACAGCAACTAGCAAAGAGAGGGCTGCCACAAATGCATACGCATTGCTTTCCGATCGGAAAAACGATTTAAGTTTTTGTTTCATAAGATGAAGAAGCGCTTAAATAGCTTGAAACAATTACTATACAAAAAAGGCCTGCATTTTAAAAGATGCAAGCCTTATAAATTACGTTCTTTATCTTGAAAATGCTAACCTAAACCTAAGCGTTTGCTTAATTTCTCGCGCTGAGCCTGCTCTTTTTTACTTTGTTTGTACCAAAAAAAAGCGAGTACCCCAAGGGTTAGGTATGGCATTACCATCAAGTATAAAATTCCTTTATTGAGCCCTGCGCCGAACGTACGCGTACCGTTGCTTACATTATTTTCTACCGTAGCACGGCACATGGCACATTGTGCTTCTGCCATTTCAGGAAAAACAAACGATACTAAAAAAAGAAGGCACGCGGTAGTGAGTATTATTTTTTTCATGAGGTAAAGCTTAGTTCAATAGTTTTCTAAAAAACGCAAAGTTATACACTTGGGTTTCGAATAAGCGAACATGCCCATAAAGTCTGTCTGAAGTTTTCGATTTTGTCATAGCTGAGGGATTGTACGTTTACAACTGGTATCGCCAAGTGATTTCGTAATCGTCGAACTCGGCACCTTGAGCTACTTCATTCAAATATTGAATTGAAATCGACTCTGGGTCTACCGTTTTGCATCGTTTCACCAAACCTTCTAGCAAACCAAACTGCAAGCGGCTGTTAAAGGTTTGCGTGCGTCGCATCACAATGCGGCCAAGCTGGCTTTCTAAAATTTCCCACCCGCGTTCTTTCGGGTCTTGAATAGTGGTAGAAGCCGCAATTTCCAGCCCTTCGATAATTTCTGAAACATCGGCATCCTCGGTGATAATATGGTTATTCGTGAGAATATCGAATGCACGAGCACCTATTTTTTTTCCAATCTCGATGACTCCATCGCCAAGCTCTTGCTCTACCCAATCGCAAGCAGCGTTGTACACTTCCATTGGAATTTGTTTATAGGGATTATCGAGTGGATAATCTTGAATAATAGATTGTATCCCATCGGTGTCGTGCCCGGCTTCTTTTACCGTTTCCACAACATCGGCTAAGTAGCCGGCAAGTAGTGTAACGCCTTCTGTTGAGTTATCCATAACTTTATTTTTTTATAAGTTGAAAATAAATGTTAGCAGCAAGAGATTTAATTACCCTAATTTACATTTCATTCCCAAAGCCTCAAAACGTTGAAGCAGCGATAAGGTAGGTTTTACTTTAAATTTTCGTGAAAACATTTCAAATTGTATTTTCTCTTCAGGAGCCAGAACAGCAATTTTAAGTTGGCAGTTACCTTCGTGTTGGGCTGCGAGTTGTTCCACTTCGAGGGCGGCAGCTTCGGTAAGGTCTAGCAGGTTGATTCGCACGTTGATGCTTTTGCAAAACCGTTCGAGTACAGAGTCGAGTGGCGAAATATCGCGGGGCGAAAGTTCCCATTGTCCTTCTTGGTTGTAGCGTTCGCGCACTTCGCCTTTTACGTACACAAACTCCCCTACGCGCAGCATGTGTGCATTACGCAAGTAATCTTCTCCAAAAATGGCAAGGCGGGCGGTGGTGTCGTAATCTTCTACGGCAAAAAGTGCGAAGCTTTTTCCGCTTTTAGTCTGTCGGATGTTTACCTCGGCGATAATCCCCCCGATGGCAATTTCGGTGTTTCGCCGGTGTTGGATTTCGCTGATGGGCACGCAGAAATTCTCCATTTCGAGTTTGTACAAATCGAGTGGATGCCCCGAAATGTAAAAGCCAACCACTTCTTTTTCGAACCGAAGCTTCACCAATTCGGACCAAGGCTCGCACTCAGGGATTTTTGGCTTGGGCATTTCCATGCCAGAACCTGCTCCAAACAACGAGGTCTGCATCGATAGTTTTTCCGCTTGGAAATTATTGCCATAGCGAATAAGCTTTTCGATGCCGGTAGTTTGATCGCCTTCGGGAATGTGGAAAAACTGTGCACGGTGTAAATCGGGGAAGCAATCGAAGGCTCCTGCATATGCAAGGCTTTCGAGGGTTTTCTTGTTACAGGTCCGCAAGCTCACCCGTTCGATAAAATCCCAAATGCTTTGATACGCTCCTTTTTTTTCGCGCTCTTCGATAATATTGGCAACAGCAGCATCGCCTGCCCCTTTGATAGCCCCCAACCCAAAACGGACAGCCCCTTGGTTGTCTACGTCGAAATCGTTAGAAGAAGCGTTTACATCGGGACCTAGTACCGGAATCCCCATGCTTTTACACTCTTCCATAAAAAGAGTAATCTTATCCAGGTTACCCATAGAGTGGCTCAGTACCGATGCCATATACTCGGCAGGGTAGTTGGCTTTTAGATAGCCGGTTTGATAGGCCACTACCGAATAGGCAGCTGCATGCGAGCGGTTGAACCCGTAGGCAGCGAATTTTTCCATAACTCCGAAAATCTCTTTCGATTTTTCCGGTTCAATACCATGAAGTTCTTGAGCCCCTTCCACAAACACCGCTTTCATTTGTTCCATCACATCGAACTTCTTTTTCCCCATGGCACGGCGCAAAATATCGGCTTTGCCTAAAGAGAAGCCAGCTAAAATCTGTGCGGTTTGCATAATCTGTTCTTGGTACACCATAATCCCAAAGGTGTTTTCCAAGATGGGCTTTAGTAGCTCGTGTGGGTATTCTACCTTTTCTTTCCCATGTTTTCGGTTAATGTAGTTCGGGATAAACTGCAAAGGCCCTGGGCGGTAGAGGGCGTTCATGGCAATCAAATCTTCGATGTTGGTAGGCTTGAGTTCTTTCAGGTATTTCTGCATCCCAGCCGACTCGAACTGGAACGTGCCAATGGTTTGCCCGCGCTGGTACAGCTCAAAGGTTTTTTCGTCGTCGAGGGGGATTGTATCGATGTCGATGCGTTTACCATGGTTTTTTTCAATCAGTGAGAGGGCATCTTTAATGATGGTAAGCGTTTTCAGCCCCAAGAAGTCCATTTTGAGCATACCGGCATCTTCTACCACGCGCCCGTCGAACTGGGTTACCAATAAATCGGCATCTTTGGCAGTACACACCGGAATGTACTGCAGCAAGTCGTCTGGAGCGATGATGACCCCCGCCGCATGAATGCCCGTAGTACGCACCGAGCCTTCGAGTACTTCGGCTAGACGCACTACTTCGCCCACTTTTCCTTCTTTCGATTCGCGAATCTGCTTGAGTT
>CAYMYI010000198.1:0-4035 GCA_964394585.1 uncultured Roseobacteraceae bacterium | reverse complement strand
TCGCTTTGGCGAATTGGCAAAACAACAAAATAAAATTTCCCAACAGACTCTAAATCTATCAGTTGGTTTGATTTAAAAGAAAAACTTATTTATAATGACTATATAAAGCAAGGGACTAAAAAAGAGTTTACACATAAAAACGGATTTTCCAGAGAGCAAATTGATAATCTGAAAGAAGAGTTCCTTATTAAAATTCACTCTTTTTGTAGAGAGAAAAAATTAAATTTAATCTACGTTCATGGACCCATATATAGGGGTATCGGAGAAAACTCTGATGAGTATATTGAAATATGCAATGAAAAAATATCAAAAATAGGTATAAATGTACACCATGAAGTAACCTTTGTGCCAAATAATGAACTTGGTGACAGTGATGACCATATACATCCTCTGTATAAAAAAAAGTACACTGCTATTTATTACAAAAATATTCGGACAAAGCTAAAATGAGTTTCATAGAAAAACCTACCATGCACTGCCAAGCCGAAATTGAGGCAGATACTACCTACGATGGGCTGCTACCCGACGAAACCCTATGGCGTTGGTTTCACGATCGGTACTCTACCTCTAAGCATTTGCTTACTTTATACAGCATTGCAAAAGGACTGCCTGCCCAAAATATCTTAGAGATTGGCTTTGGGCGCTCATCGTTTGTGCTTGCCAAAGCTGCAGGCGAAAACAAGGGGCGGCTGGTTACCTGCGATATGCGCGATTTCTCCTACCTTTTAAATGCCGACGAGTTAGCTGTTACCACCTTTGTAAACGGGAAGTCGGACAAAGTATGGGAAGCACACATTCCAACAGAAGGATTTGATTTTGCTTTTCTCGATTATTTTTCCGGAGAGGGCATTCCTGCCGATTTTGTACAGCAAGAGCTGAAACACTGTATAGGGGCAATGAAACAAAACGGCATCATTGCCATTCACGATACGATTGTAGGGAAATATACCATCGGCAGTGTGTTAGATAGATTGAAGTTAAACTGGATAGGTATTCACCGCCCCGAATGGGAAATTCTTTCCTTACCCTATAACTATGGGCTGGGGCTTATCCGTATCCGAAAAGAATCGCCATTTGGTGTTTTGCCGGATACATTTGTGAAAAAGCCGGAGCAATGAGCACTCCCCAAGTAACCGTACTGATGGCAGTCTACAATGGGGAAACGTATTTAAAAGAAGCTATCGATAGCATAGTATGCCAAACTTTTAGCGATTTTGAGTTTCTCATCATAGACGATGCCTCTACCGACCGTACCCGCGAGGTGATAGCGTCGTACAACGATCCCCGCATTGTACTGCACTGTAATGAAACCAACCTCGGGCTTACCAAATCGCTCAATAAAGGGCTACGGCTTGCCCGAGGGGCTTACATTGCCCGCATGGATGCCGATGATGTTTCAATGCCCACTCGCTTAGCACAACAAATCCGTTTCTTGGAAAAACATCCTTCTGTAGGCGTTTGTGTAAGTAACTATTCGTTTTTTCCTACGGGATATGTTGCACAACTTCCGGCTACATTTCAAGAATTGAAAGTACGCTTTCTGAAAGAAAACCCAGTAGCACATGCGTCAGTCATGTTCAGAAAGCAACTGATAGCACAACACCAACTGATGTATGATGAGTCGTTCCGTTCTGCACAAGACTACCATCTTTGGGTTCGGATGGCAGAAAAAACAACGTTTGGTATTATTCCGCAGCAGTTAGTGCAAATTCGGGTACACCCTCAGCAGATTTCTCAAAGTAGCCAAGTACAACAAACAGCGAATGCCCAACGTGCGCAGCGTTATTTACTAGGGGCTTTACTGGGAAATGCCCTTACCGAACAGGATGCTGCCCTATTGCCTCTGCTATGGGGTTCTGCTCCTCAAACACATGCGCTCTCCGTTCTTTTTTTGATACACAAAATGTGGCGGCACAACCGAAAAAAACAACTTTTTGAGGAAAAGCACCTCGAACGCTTGTTGAAGCGCCCATGGCAAGTGGCTTTTTCCAATATCAGCGACTTCAATCGCTCATTATTGTTTATTTTGTGGCAAACGCCCTTTTTCTTGCAATTACCCCTACAACAAAAAATTGCTATTTCGCTTCGTTGCTTACGCTCATAAAAAGATGAAAGTTGTTTTTTGCACATACGACATGCCTCATCACGAAGGAGGCCCCAACACATGGGCGAAACGGTTACTGCCTCGGTTGCTTGAAGAAGGCATACAGGTACATGTAATTATAGCGGTATATGGTAGCCCTTCTGCAACCCCCGATGATTTCCACACCCTTTCGTTTTTTAAAAATAGTGGTGCTTCGGTAAGTGCTGTCAATGGGCGGCTTACTACCGAAAAGCAAATACGGGACATTTTGAAAGAAGTAAAACGGCATATGCCCGATGTGTTCATTCCTAATATGATTGTGCCGGCATTGTATGCCAGCCGGTGGGTAAAGCACTGGGGGATTCCAACAATAGGGGTTATGCACTCGCACGATGTTTTTTATGAAGCCTTCGTAGAAGAGTTTGTATTGGGAGATGCCGCCTTTCAGCTATCGGAAGTAGTGGGGGTGAGCCATCAATTAATTGAAAAATTATTGCCAGAACCTAAGCGGGCAACGATACATCGCATTCCTTGCGGCGCACCTCAACCTACTCACCAACGCCCTGTATGGAAACTTCCTTTCGAAATTGTGTACATCGGTAGGTTGGAAATTGAAGCCAAGCAAATTTTGGAAACTACGGAAATTCTTTGCCAAGTAGCGCAACAGATAGAAAATATACGTATCACGCTCTATGGTGATGGAAGCGAACGAGAACGCGTGCAATACATTATCGCTGAAAAAGGGGAAGGAATTTCTATCCACTATGGAGGGTTGCTGGCTTCTCACGAAGTTGAAAAGGTGCTGGAATCCGCGCATGCCATTGTACTACTTTCTGACTACGAAGGTATGCCCCTTGCCATTATGGAAGCCATGGCATACGGTGTGGTGCCCATTTGTACCTATCAAAACACAGGGTTGCCTGAGCTGATTGCGCATAAAGCCGAAGGCATCCTCCTCGAAAAACGCTCTACCGAAGCGGTTGCCAATGCCATACGCTATGTACAAAATGAAGCGGTTTGGAATGCACTATCGCAAAAAGCGCAACAAAAGATCGAATCGTCGTATAGTATGTCGGTGGTATTGCAAACATGGTTACACTTGCTGAAAAAAGTTACTGAACAAAAAGCAACTGAAAGGCAGTCTATGGTAATTCCGAGCCTTCTTCAAATCCACAACGAATTACCTCCTGCGCATTCTGTGTTTAAGCGTTTTGGCGATAGGCGCTATGTAACCCTATGGAATAGAATTCGCAATGCAGTACAGCTCCGTACCCGTTTAAAGCAATGGTTGGATACATGAAGGATGCTCCTAAACTATACATAATTGCTGGTTTGCAGCGCAGTGGAAATCATGCTATAATCAATTGGTTGCTTAGTAACCAATCTACGGATTCGGTAGCGTTTTTCAATAATGCGGTTTGTTACCAAAACCCTGTGGCTTCGGCGCGTCAAAACTTGTTGACGCAGTTTGCCCCGAAAAACCCAGAGGAGCCGGTTGCTTCTAAAAATGTGATAGCGATTTCGTACGAAGACCGCCACCCGTGCGAATGTTTCGATCCTAAAAATGTAGACAATATTTACAGTAGCTTAGGAGACGTACGAGATACAATATATCTGTTAGTGCACCGCGACCCCTTTAATTTTTTTGCATCTCGTATTATTTCTGAAGAAAAGGTTGCCACTCGTCCTCCTATGTTAAAAAAATCACTCAGAAATCTATTCTTTTCATTTAGTAAGCCGCTAGGGTATTACAAGGCGTTGTATAGCGATTGCCCCTCGTACCAAACCCGTATAATCAACGCCATCAGGGCAAGGCTCACCGACAATACCTTTGCCCATATCCCATTGTATGACACGTGGCATCGCGCTAAATTAGTTGAGCTTTATAAACAGTACTGCCTCTATCCGGCACGCTACAACTCGAACGTACTCCTAATCAATTTTACAGAGTG
>CAYMYI010000197.1:2451-4091 GCA_964394585.1 uncultured Roseobacteraceae bacterium | reverse complement strand
CAATAAGGAATTCATCGGCGCAGCGGCGTGTACGAATGCGAATGATAGGTTGAAATGACTTAGAATCTGCAAGGGTAACGAGTTTTGCTTCAAGCGATTGTATAGCATTGGATAACACATTCATAAACACTTGGTTGAGCTTGCCCTCGTTGCATTGAATGGTGTTGTGTTCGTCGTATTGTTTATAGATTTGTACGGCAAGTGGTTTAAATTGAGGACGCAATAGTGTGAGCGTAGAGTCAATCCCTTGGGTAACTATAGTAGGCTTTACTTGGTAGTGGGTATCGTTGCGCGAAAAGGTATGTAGCCCTTTTACAATGGTGGTGGTGCGTATAGCGCCTTCGCGGATATCGGCAATCATATGAGCGAGGTCGGTTAGTAAGGTTTCATAGCCAATTTTTTGCTTATAGCGTTCAATAGCCTCTAATTGTTGGGGCATCTCTTCCAACGGATTTAAGTTATTGTATTGTTGGAGCACTTCTCTGAGTTCATCGCATAATACACTGAGGGTATCGATGCCCGCATATACAAAGTTGATAGCATTATTGATTTCGTGTGCTATGCCTGCGGTGAGTTGCCCCAACGATGCCATTTTTTCAGCTTGGATGATTTTGTGTTGCATCTTCTGCTGTTGTTTAATAGCTCTTTCTAAGGTTAAACGTATTTTTTGTTCCTTTTCAAATGCTTTTTCTAAGGTATTTAACTTAGTATATAGCTCAGCAGTTGGGGTTTCCTCAGAAGATTTTTGAGGTTGGAAGGTGAGCAAAAAATACCATCGCTTGCTGCCATTTTGTATTGCTGTACGTTCGACGACATACGATTGCCCATTTGTAGGGAACTCAGCACAGGTTTGTAGAACGTTGGATTCTGGTTGCAAGAGCGTTTCAAACGAGGGATGCGAGCCTACCTCCGAAAAAAAATTGGTAATAAACGCCTCTTTCCACTCTGGTGTTGTATAAAAAAATGTAGCTTTTGCCGAATCGTTTGCCCAAAGAAGCCGTCCGTGTGTATCTACTACTACATGCGGTGCGCTCTTAGCTTGTAACCAAGACACCATTTGTGCGATGAGCTTTGGTAGATTATTCTTTTGAGCAGACATGGATGCGATGGTATTGGTGCACAAAAAACGGCACAAAAAATTTGCTTATTTTTTCGAATCTCTTTTTTCTTCTGAAGAATGAGTACGTTTAGGTCTTTTTTATCATTGAAATTAATATACTCAAAATCAATGTGCGGTTCGCTACTGCAATTGGGAAAGTTAAGCCCTGTAAATTCTAAAAATCAGTTTACTCAAACTAAATAAGTCCTCAAGTTGCCTAACCCTTCGTATAGAAGTCTGTACGTTCAATCTGCCAATGTATGAAATCGTTACCCGCCTTTTGCCTGTCGCTTTTACTGAGTTCAGTAGCTTGGGGGCAGTGTCCTCCTCAATATCAACTTTCGGAAAACTTATTACAGAACAGTAGTTTTAGTGGAGGCAACGAAGGGTTTGCAACTCAATATAAGACGAACGTAAACATGATTTTAGAAGGAGCTTTTGCCATTTCATCGGATGCAAATAGCGTATTTCGCGACTTTGCGGGCAGGGGGCGGAACGGCACTAACGATGAAATGGCAAAAGCTCCTTCTAAAATCATGTT
>CAYMYI010000197.1:0-2441 GCA_964394585.1 uncultured Roseobacteraceae bacterium | reverse complement strand
ATGGCTCGACGGTACGCCATAAAATCGTATGGGGGCAGCGGATTGCCGTTTTGCCCAATACGACGTATTTATTTGGCATGTGGCTCACAAACTTAGTCCCTACTAACCTAAGCAGGCTTAGGGTATACATCAACGGAGAACCTTTGCGAAGTACTGCACAGCCTTTATTTGAGGTAGGGCAGTGGAAAGAATACACAGAAACGTGGGAGTCGGGCAAGTCGAATGTGGCATATGTAGAAATTGAGTGCATCACTACCCAAAAAATAGGAAACGATTTCGGGATAGACGACCTTTCGTTTCGAGCATGTTTACCCCAAGGTACTGAGCATTTAGCACAACGCGCACAAGTAACCGCATCACTTTGTGGAAAAAACTATGCGATGGGAGGAGAGTTGTTGCTCAATCCTCAGTTCGAAGAAGGTAGCATAGGATTCTCTACAGCCTATGCCAAACGGTATACATTGGCTGAAACAGGAAGTTACGCCATCGATCGGTTTAGTTTGCATTTGAATAGTAGCTACAAAGGGCGAGGGCATTCTGGCGACTATGATTTTTTTATGCAGGTAAACGGAGCAACCGAAATGGGCAAAAAGGTATGGGCGCAAACGGTAAGTGTGTTACCCAACCAACGGCACTCTTTTTCGGGGTGGGTAGTTCCACTCACAGAGTATACGCCTGCTTTGCTCGAAATTCGCATCGATGGAAAGCCACAGGGGCGGGTAGAGGTAGACGGTGCACAATATCAGTGGAAACCTTTTGCTGTTGAGTGGGAATCGGGCAATAAACGGATGATAGAAGTGAGCCTGCATTCGCTTTCTACCGATAAAGTCGGCAACGATTTTGGGCTTGATGACCTCTCTTTTCGGGCATGTATTCCTAAACAAGAAGCTGTAACAGCACAGCAAACCGCTCCAACGCCTGTTCCCGAGGAAATTCCCCCGGCTATCCCTCAAGAAACCAAAGTTGAAAAAGATATCATGCCCAAACCCCAACCTTCGCTCAAGCAGCAATACGAGGAGGCAATCCTAAGCGGAGAAAAACTAGTGTTAACCCAAGTACAATTTGCACAAGGGCAGTATGTGCTGCTTTCTGAGAGCCAACGTGCTTTGCAGCAGCTTGCTGAAGTGTTGCAGCGCAATCCTGCAACACGCATTAAGCTTACGGGGCATACCGATAACCAAGGCGATGCAGATAAAAACTTACGTCTTTCGCAGCGGAGAGTATTGGTGTGCAAGAATTTCTTGATAACGCAAGGAATTGCCGAAGAGCGTATTGAAACCGAGGCAAAAGGGGAAACCGAACCCATAGCACCCAATACTACTGAGGCAGGAAGAAGCCAAAACCGACGTGTAGAAATTGATTTTAAGAAAGAGTAGATACCGAAGTGGCAGCGTTTTGCTGTTTTTTGGGTTTCTTAGGGATGGTAACCGTAAACGTACTGCCTTCCCCTATAAGGCTTTCCACTTCTAAGCGGCCTCCGAGCCTTTCTACTAGTATTTTGATAATGGCTAACCCCAAGCCTGTAGAAGATTCACCACCGGTAGGCTGAGCACTCAAACGCTGAAACTTGCGGAACATCTTTTGTTTATCTTCTTCGGAAAGGCCGGGACCTTGGTCGGCAATAGCAAACCAGCTTTCATGGTCGGAGGCTCCCAACTTTATCGTGATTTTTGTGTCGGAAGGCGAGAACTTCACTGCATTGGAAAGCAAGTTATCAAACACACGCGCTAAGTAATCACGGTCGGAGGTACAATGCACTCCTTCTATAAGTTCAACAATATGCAGTTCAATATTTTTGGTGTGCAACGCATTCTGATAGGCGTCGGCAATTCCTTTCACAAACGGATAGAGTAGAATATCATTCAGTTGTAGAGGACTCTTTTTATGCTCAAACATGCTGATATCGAGCAAATCGCGGATTAGGTTTTTGCCAATATTTAACTCTTTGAAAATTAGGGAAAGGTATTCGTTTTGGTTGTCGTTCAGCTCTCCATCCATTTTTAAAAGTTGGCATAACCCCTCAATTTTGTTGAGAGGTGCTTTTAAATCGTGAGCCACAATATCCATAATGCTATCTTTCTCTCGGTTCAGTTCGTTAAGGCGCGCATTTTTAAGGCGGAGTTGGTGTTCCGTGTGTTTTTGCTCGGTGATATCGCGCGTAATAGAACAGTGCATGTAGCCTTGGCTGCTTTCTACCAAAAAGACTACCGTGCCAATGATTTTGGTTTTTCCACTAGCCGTTACAATTTCATCTTCGGAAAGCGTTTCGAGAGCAGCATATTTTCCGGTGCGTAATCCTATGAGGCGCTGATTTTTTAACGTGTTGTAGGCTTGTGGTGTTTGCCGTTTAGGAGGCATCAGTTTAAAGTGAATATCCCATATGAACTGCCCCATGGCTTCATGGGTAGGTACTTCGGTAATTTGGGCAAGCCCTTGGTTCC
>CAYMYI010000196.1:0-4218 GCA_964394585.1 uncultured Roseobacteraceae bacterium | reverse complement strand
GCATTGATCCTCCTATCTGTTCATGATGATACACTATAAACCTCAATCACATATGCCTATTTCAAATAAAATTTTCATTGTATTGTTTTTGCTTTTTTTGGGGGTACTACCCACACAAGCACAAATACTACGACCTATCTCTTGGGATAACCAACTTAGCGTAGAGAAAGCAAGCGTAGGCGATGAAATTGATTTAATTTTTACCGCAAAAATTCAAAAAGATTGGTATTTATACTCTAGCGATTTTGACCCAGAATTAGGTCCTCAAGTTACCGAGTTTACTTTCACCCCTCATCCTTCTTATAAATTAGTAGGAGGTATTGTGCCGGTAGCACCAAAAACCAAATATGATGAAATTTGGGAGGGTGATGTTACCTATTTTGTAGGAAAAGGAGAGTTTCGGCAAAAAGTGAAAGTGCTTTCCGCTGATTTTCAAGTGAGTGTTTCAGCTAGCTTCCAAGTATGTACCGATGTTGACGGGCGCTGTATTCCTTTAGAAGAAGACTTCAGCTTCTCAAAGCTACAAGTGATACCAGTTGAGGAAGAGAGCTCAAACAACACCATTAACAAACGAGAAGAAAAAACGGCAACAGATGATGCTACCCCTTCAGCAGCAACCGTACCCTCAACGGTTAACCCTACAAAAGACGTAGATGTATATGAGGATGATACGGTTGCCGTTTCGCAAGAAAACGCTGAAACTGCTGCTGAAAAAGGAATGACCCTATCTGAAGATGCCGGCACGCAGCCACAAGTGTATACTCCTGACCTAGAAGAAGAAGGAACTTCATTGTGGAGCTTTATGATTTACGCTTTTTTGTTTGGTCTGGCAGCAATTTTTACCCCTTGTGTATTTCCTATGATTCCACTTACCGTTTCCTTTTTCACTAAAAAAGGAGAAGCAAAATCGAAAGGAATAGGGCAAGCATTATTATATGGTATTTCCATTATTGGAATATACACCTTAGTAGGGGCAATAGTAGCCCCTTTAGGAGGACCCTCAGTGGCAAACTTAATTAGTACGCATTGGCTACCGAACATGCTCTTTTTTGTCATATTCCTAGTATTTGCCTTATCCTTCTTTGGCATGTTTGATATAGTATTGCCCAGCAAATTTGTCAATAAAATAGATCGAAAAGCCGATCAAGGAGGCTTTATTGGTGTTTTCTTCATGGCATTTACACTTGTGCTTGTGTCGTTTTCGTGCACAGGACCACTTGTAGGAAGCATTTTAGTAGAATCTGCAGGGGGGGCAATGTTAAAACCCATTGCAGGAATGTTTGCATTCTCGTTAGCATTTGCCCTTCCTTTTACATTGTTTGCGATATTCCCTCAATGGCTTAGTAGTCTGCCCAAGTCAGGGGGTTGGCTTAATGCCGTTAAAGTAACCCTAGGGTTTGTAGAATTGGCATTAGCTTTCAAATTCCTGAGTATGGTCGATTTGGTATATCATTGGAATTGGTTTGACCGCGACATTAATATAGCCATTTGGATTGCAATCGCGTCATTCATGGGATTATACTATCTTGGAAAGATTCAACTCCCCCACGATACACCTATAGAAAAACTTTCAGTGCCACGCATGTTACTCGCTTTAATTTGTTTCTCCTTTGTGGTTTACCTAATACCTGGCATGTTTGGTGCTCCTTTAAAAGCTCTTTCAGGAATCCTTCCTCCTCAAACGCGACATAGCTTTGATATTGAAGCGATTGTGCGAGAAAACACCATGTCTTCTTCTGGTGGTATAGAACAATCAAAGCCCTTTGCCACTGTGCAGTTTGATGTGAAGTATGAAGATAAATTTGAGCTGCCTCATAATTTATCCGGCTTCTTCGATTATCAGCAAGGCTTAGAGGTGGCTAGAGAATTAGGTAAACCAGTATTTATTGACTTTACAGGTCACGGATGCGCCAATTGTAGAAAAATGGAAGATAACGTTTGGGCAGACCCTTCGGTACTCCGTCGTTTACAGCAAGATTATGTAGTGATTGCCCTATATGTTGATGATCCTACTCGTCTTCCTGAAGAAGAGTGGGTTCAGTCAGAATATGATGGGAAACTCAAGAAAACAATAGGACAAGTAAATATGGATTTCCAAATTACCCGTTTCCAGAATAATGCACAGCCCTTCTATGTGTTGCTAGACCATAATGGAGAGTTATTAGCCAAGCCTAAAGCCTACGATTTGAACGTACAAAACTTTGTTGATTTTCTTGATGGAGGTATCAGAGAGTTTAATACACGCAATGAAAACCTAGCCCAGAAATAACAATTCTCATATACGTATTGCTACACAAAATAGAGTTTCACATCCTAAATCAAGAAATCGTTGAAAGAACTAGCCTATCTTAATAAGTACCTATACAAATACCGATACCGTTTATTGTTAGGAGTCCTTTTTGTGTCCTTGTCAAACGTTTTTGCCATAGTGCCGGCTCAGTTGGTGCGTCATTCTATCGATTTGGTAACCGATAAGCTGCAAGTCCATCACATGTTGAAAGGAGCAGACTTAGCACAATTATTTCAAGGAGACTTCTATATAACCATTTTATTTTATGGAGTATTAATCTTAGTAATGGCTCTGATTCGCGGTGGCTTTTTATTTATGATGCGGCAAACAATTATTGTGGTATCACGCTACATAGAGTATGACCTGAAAAATGAGATATACACACACTATCAGTCATTACCACTTAGTTTTTACCGAAGAAATAATACAGGCGATTTAATGAATCGCATTTCCGAAGATGTTAGTAGAGTTCGGATGTATTTAGGTCCCGCCATCATGTATGGTATCAACCTAATCGTTTCCTTCATATTAGTAGTAGGCTATATGATTACAGTTAATGCAGAACTCACACTATACGCATTACTTCCTTTGCCAATTTTATCCTTCAGTATTTATTATGTCAACAATCTAATTAATAAACGCTCAGAGGAAATTCAAGAAAGTCTTTCAGATATGTCGACATTCGTGCAAGAAGCCTTTTCAGGCATAAGAGTTATCAAATCCTTTGCACAAGAGGAGAAATCGCACGAGCAATTCACCCAGCAAAGCAATGAGTACAAAAATCGCTCTTTAAAGTTAACCACTGTGAATGCACTATTTTTCCCGTTAATGACAGGGCTCATAGGGTTAAGTATCATTCTGACAGTATATGTAGGAGGGCGTTTGGTCATAGCAGGGCATATCACACCCGGCAATATTGCTGAATTCATTTTATATGTCAATATGCTAACTTGGCCCGTGGCAGCATTAGGCTGGGTAACCAGCATTATCCAAAGAGCTGCAGCATCTCAAAAACGACTGAATGAATTTCTAAACACAAAGAATGATATCCTTTCAACTAAACACCTACAAAAAAACATTGAAGGCAATGTCGTATTTGATTCGGTTAGTTTTGTGTATCCCGATTCAGGAGTACAAGCTCTTGATGATGTCTCATTTACCATAAAACAAGGGGAAACGTTAGCAATCTTAGGAACCACAGGTTCAGGAAAAAGCACAATCGCCAATATCACATGTCGAATGTATGATATCACAAAAGGCAAAATCCTGATTGACGGTATTCCCATCGAAGAATACGAGTTGTCTAGTCTACGAAGTCAAATAGGATATGTGCCACAAGATGTATTCTTATTCTCCGATTCTATTCGAGAGAATATTGCTTTCGGAAGTGATCAAGTATCTGAACAAGAAATCATAGAAGCCTCAAAAGATGCAGACTTGTTAGAGAATATAGAAAGATTTGACAAAGGATTCGATACTATTGTCGGAGAACGGGGGGTAACTCTATCCGGTGGTCAAAAGCAACGCGTTTCCATTGCCAGAGCAATTATCCGAAAACCCGCTATTTTAATCTTAGATGATAGCCTTTCTGCCGTAGATACTAAAACAGAGAATGCCATACTAAATAGCCTAAAAAAAATTATGGCAAAACGGACCTCGATAATTATTTCGCACAGGGTCTCTTCTGCCAAACTTGCCGATAAGATTATAGTACTCGATCAAGGTAAAGTACTAGAAAGCGGAACACACGAGACGCTCTTAGCAAAAAACGGAATTTATAAGGATCTCTATGAACAACAATTGAAGGGAGAAGAACCTATCGAGTTGTAATTTTTATTATTGATAGTGAGAGGGTTGCAAGTTTTTTATAGAAATTCCTCAAAATTATTTGGCAATAATGTTTAGGGTATCTACTTTTGCATCCGCTT
>CAYMYI010000195.1:0-4351 GCA_964394585.1 uncultured Roseobacteraceae bacterium | reverse complement strand
CCATTATTCTAAATTAACCAAAAATTCCCATTCCTCTTAATTATAGGTATATCTTCCACAGGTATTTTCTCAATGGCTACCTGTGCTTTGCTTTCTATCTCATCGGGATCAAAGGCAGCTATCAATTCTTTGGTGATTTGCTTCAGGTTTTTGCCTCCCGTAAACTCTAATACCTTTTCCTTCTCCTTCTCGGTGATTTGCTTCTCTAGGCGTATCAGTCGGTTAGCAAGCGAAAGGAATAAATCTTCTTCTTTTACGCCCATGGTTACTGCACCCAGTAAGTCTTTAAGGGGTACGGTCGGTTGCCTTTCCAAAGGTCGGCTATCGGTTTTCTTCGATTTGGTTGCCCCGATAGCATCTACAATTACAAAGTGAGTTTTGCTGTTGGCGGTACGGGTGACCAACTGCAAAGAATCGCTGCTAATGGTGCGTGTACCTCTGCCCTTCATCTGCTCAAAATAGTTGATGCTTTTCACATCGCGCATAAAGAGCAGCACTTCAAGGGGTTTTAAATCCGTACCCGTAGCAATCATATCCACCGTAACGGCTATGCGTGGGTAGTAAGCATTACGGAAGCGGTTGAGCACCGATTTAGGGTCTTCGTCAATTTTATAGGTTACCTTCTTACAGAAGTCGTTGCCCTCGTCAAATTCTTCCCGTACAATCTTGATGATGTCGTCGGCATGGCTGTCTGTCTTGGCAAAAATCAGGGTTTTAGGCACTTCGTATTCGCCATTCTTATCCACTCGCTTGGGGAAAATTTCCTGTTTCAAGGCTCGTTTGTACTCCCGTATAATGTTCCGAATCTGGCTCGGGTTGACTACTTTTTTATCCAAATCGTTGCGTTTGTATTCGGTGTCTTCGTCTTCCTGTTGCCATCGTTTCTTACGAGTGAGTTTATCGCGGCGGTCTACAAACCAACCTGCTTTTATGATATTGCCCTTTTGGGAAATCTCCGTTTCAATGGTATACACATCGTAAGGCACATTTACCCCGTCCGTTACCGATTCTTCGTAGGTGTATTGGCTCACCACATTCTCGTTGAAAAAACCAAAAGTGCGTTTGTCGGGCGTAGCCGTTAAGCCAATCAAAAAGGCATCGAAGTAATCAAGCACCTGTTTCCAAAGGTTATAAATGGAACGGTGGCACTCGTCAATTACAATAAAGTCGAACTGCTCAATGGGTACTTTTGGGGTGTACTCTACAGGAACAGCCGTTTTCTTATTCATCTGCTGCTTCATCCACGAGTTTTCTTCGGGATTATCCAGCTCGGCACTTTCGTCCAGTTCTTCGCCTTTTAAAATGGAATACAAGCGCTGTATAGTAGAAATACACACCTGACTATCGGAGGCAATGTAGCTCGATGTTAGCCGCTGTACGTTGTATAACTCGGTGAACTTGCGGTTATCGTCATTCGGCTGAAAGGTCATGAACTCCTGTTCAGCCTGTTCGCCTAAGTTCTTGGTATCGACCAGAAACAAGACCCGCTTGGCATCGGCATGTTTGAGCAAACGGTAAATAAAGGTGGCTGCGGTAAAGGTTTTCCCTGCTCCCGTCGCCATTTGTATGAGTGCCTTGGGGCGGTTCTTCTTAAAGGAATGTTCCAAATTATTAACCGCTACAATTTGTGCAGGTCGCAACCCTGTAGTATCTAATTCAGGCATGGAAAGCAGGCGTTCTCTTAGAGAGTTGCCCTTCTTCATCCATTCTGCCAAAGTTTCAGGTTTGTGAAAACTGAAAACCGTTCTGCCTCTGGGTTTAGGGTCGCGGTAGTCGGTAAATCGGGTGATAGTCCCTGTACTTTCGTACACAAAAGGTTTTTCGCTTTCCAGCGTGTACTGACCAATTTTAATTGCCTCAGTCGCGTATCGTTTCGATTGCTCCTCCACTACCGTTAAACGATGTCCGTCCTCCTCTTTCTTCGCTTCAATTACCCCAACGGCTTTGGAGTTTACGAATAAAATATAATCTGCTGAACCTGATTCTGTATTGGTTTCTCGCAACGCTACCCCAATGCCTGCAGCCAAATGCACTTTGTCTTTGGCTTGCACAAGCCATCCGGCAGCTCCCAGCATTTTGTCAATCTTATCACGAGCGATTTGCTCAGGAGTTTGATTCAATGTGCCCATCTATAGTAGAAATAGTTTTGCAGTAGAATAAAGATAGAGAGTTTTGGGGTAATTAGGGGTATATGGCTGTAAAAACGTATGCAAAATCGCTACGATTAGGTATAGCTAATTATTGATTAATTCAATTTCTCAGAATAACTTGTTGACATTAACCCAATACATATTGAACTGTGAGAAAAGTTGAAAAAGATAAGCTATTTCGGCAGCAACCTATTATCCCAAATAAGATAGATAAGGAAAAAATATGGAGTCAAGTGCCCAATGGTGAAGATGTAAAAAAAATCTCAGAAAGCTTAGCCGAGCTATTACAACGTGAAAATCCATTTGGGGAGATTCACACAACCATAAGGCTAACTAGACTTTATATGGAGGAAAAGCTAAAAGAGCTTGAAATTCCTATGACCCTAGATGAGTTTATTGTATGGTTATATAGGGAGAGCGATGAGTTTGAGCGAAAAATGATGTTTATCCACCTTAAAATAATTAAAGGCTTCATGGCATCATTCCCTAGACCTCATTATTATGAGCATATTATGAGATTGAAATACTACAAAAATGTAAAGTACGTCAATGAAATTTCGATACTATTAAGATTTGAGCAATATTACTACATTTGGAATCAACTTCATGTTTGGAAAATAATATTCCCTTCTGTAATGGAGGATATGTTAAAGGCGTTTCAAGCCTACTCAGACTCCGACAACGGCCTAAGAGATAAAGTAGAAAAACTATACTTTAATACTGCTATCAATAAACTCTTACCTAAGCAACAACAAGAAGAAGTAAAGGAGGGTTTTTTTCAGGTATTAAAACAACAGAAAGATATTTTAGGCGAAATGTTTCAGCTTTTTCAGATGAATGCAGATGACATTGATATTTTAAATCGGCAAATAGCCAATTTTGATATTCAGGCATACTGCAATCAAGTTTTTGATGGAATATTGGATGATATAGAACTTGAGAAAGAAAGCAAAGGGTATAGGCATCTTCTACTTCATGATTTATTTGTGCCGACTCATAGATTATCGCCAAGAAAAGAGATTCAAAAGATTTATAGAGATGAGGCTAAAAATGATGTTGCGATACAAAATATAGATGAGTTTATTCATAAAGATTGGTGGTATATAACTCATTTTGAAATGCCTGTTTATATGAACGAAATACGCAAACAAATTATAAGAGAGGTAGATAAAATCATTCCTTCATAAGGAATCTTTCTTTAAAAATTTACCCCAAATTTTTTAGCCCCCCCTAAATTATTTGGGGTATTTATCCTTCAGTCATACCCCCACTTTTGGGGATATGAAAATCAATAATACAACACGAAAACAGCCGAAGGAAGTAGGCGTGTTTTCAGTCGATGAAAACCCTCAACAGATTAAAGAGGTGATTGATTTAATCTATTTACAGAATCATAAGTATATCTTGGAGAAGCATGCAAAGCTTTTACTCGGTAAGGGTACGACTTGGTTCTGGAAACAGCGTAAAAGCGGTAAGCTCCCCTACAGTAAAACGGGTGGAACCATATTCTACCGTATTGCAGACCTTTATACTTTGTTAGACGAAAACTACTGCGCAGAATGAGAGGGCAAACCAAAGAATGCGCTTATTGTGGAGAGGAATTCTACGGGCGTAGTAATCAGTTGTATTGTTCTAAGGAATGTAAGCAAGAAGCTTTTTACGAGCGACAGGAGCAACAAGAAGAGGAGAATCCTTCAATGGATTCTCCCAACATTGCACAGAGCTTAAACGAAGCTCAAATTGAACTAGAAATGCGAAGGTTAGAACTAGAGCATGAACGCAAAATGTTTGAGTTGGAGAATCAACGATCGCAAAAAGAACAACTAGAAGAGATTAGAGCTTTGCAAGAGCAAATTGAGGCGTTGAAAAACACTAAAGTTGAAGCACAGGAAGAAGAGTTAATCCCTCTTATTCCTGCTAAACTCCAAGCTGAATTCATTGAGCTATTTGAACTTTGGATAGAAGAAGATGGGAACGAATGGCACATCAACGAACTCCTCCATTACAAGCAGGAATCTACCCAACTCAGAAGTCGGTTAAGTGCATGGTGTAGGAAGTACAAAGTAGATGTTGAAGAATTGGAAGAAATGGAGTTTTTAGAAGGACTCATTGAAGTATGCGAGGATGCCATAAAATGGATTAAACGCAAGAAAACAGGAATCTTCGATGCACCTACGAAAACCCTCCACTCCGATGAAAAT
>CAYMYI010000194.1:0-4808 GCA_964394585.1 uncultured Roseobacteraceae bacterium | reverse complement strand
CACCGCCGCATTATTAATCAGGGCATCTAGTCCATTGGGTAAAGCTTGTAGCAAGCGTTGGATTTGTTGGTTGCGGTAGGTTATATTTTCTACGAATGTATTCAAATCGGTATCGAACGCTCGGTGGCAGTAAGGAGCGTTTTCGTTTTCCACGCGAATATCCATACCTAATACTTGCCAGCCTTCTTCGGTAAATGTTTTACAGAGTGTACTTCCAATGCCACCTAAGGCACCTGTGATTAAAATCGTTTTCACGCTTCTCTTTTTTCTAGTTCTTCTACTAAGTTACGGATAGTATTTTCGTGTACATGCTCCCAAGACGTAGGGCTACTGTTTGAGTTGTGTGGTGCCATCAGCACGTTTTCCATTGCCAACAGGGGGCTATCGAGCGGCAAGGGTTCAAACTCAAAAACATCGAGTGCAGCACCTCCTAGTTTCCCACTTTGTAGCGCATTAATTAATGCGGCTTCTTTCACAATAGGACCTCGAGCCGTGTTAATCAGCACACTTCCAATTTTCATTAGCTGAAAAGTTTCGTCGTTCATCAGGTGATGCGAGGTAGGATTCAAATCGCAGTTGATACTCACAAAGTCGGATTGTTGTAGTAGCTCTTCGAGGGTAGCACGGCGAGCGCCTGTGCTTTCTAGCAGAGGTTCGTCAATAGGCTGAATGTCGTGGGCAAGGAGGGTCATCCCAAAAGCAGCCGCTTTTTGGAGTACCATCTTCCCGATATTTCCTACGCCTACAACACCTAGTGTACATTCTGAAAGCGCCCGCCCCGGTATTTTTTTCCATTCACCTCGGTGCATGGCAGCGTTCATCCAAGGAGTTTGGCGGGCAAAGCACAACAGATACGCCATCACTGAGTCGGAAACCGGTACTGTAAACGCATTAGGCGTATTGCGAACAGCAATGTTGCGAGCGTAGCAGGCGGCTTGGTCGATGGAGTCGATGCCCGTTCCCCATTTCGAGATGACTTTTAGTTTAGGAGCCGCATCGAGCACACGTTCGGTAAAACGGTCATCACCACAAATAGCTCCATCTATTTCAGCAGCATATTGTAGCAGGTCTTCTTCTTCGAGGCGTTCGTTTACGGTAGGAACAATAATTTCGATATTATGCTGAGCAAAACGAGGGCGAAACCGCTCGATAAATGGCTGCATGTAAGGGGCAGAAACTAGAACTTTATACTTCATTGAATGTAATTTGAGTTAAAGGATGATTGTTACATCGCTTGCAATTTTGCCATCATTTCGGCAAGCTGAAAGTCGATTTCCTCGTCAATATCAACGGCTTCTCGCTTCGAGATTTCCCAAAGGAACGGGCGGTTGCCAATGCGGTTGTGTTGTTCTTCCAATGTTTTTTTAGTAAAAAGATATAGGCAAGAGTTTTCTTCGAAGATAGGTGGTAAATCTTGCGTTCGCAGTAAAATATTAGGATTGTGATTTACGGCAAGCCCTAAAGCATCCCAAAGGCGTGTTTGTAGCCGAGTAACTCCAAAGAGCGAGTCGTACATGGGGAATTGCCGAAGAAAGTACGATACCGCCGCTTCAATTGTTTCGGCTTTGAGCAAGGGGTTCGTGCTATGAGTTTGCAGGTAAAAATCAGAAGAAACCTGGCTTACTGTATGCAATAGCACATCGTTCATAGGAATAGCGCCATCGCGCAGATGTGTAGGACGTTCAAGACAAATTACTTCGGGGAAATGTTGAGTGGCATCAGCCAAAATGAAGGGGCTATCCGTATCGATGACGACCTGCTGTACACTCTGTGCATGCAGCAAACTTTCTATAACATAGTGGTACAAAGGTTTCCCATTAAAATCGCGATAGTTTTTTCCTTTCACACGTTCGCTATCGTGGCGCATGGGTACAATGGCAGTTACCGTAGGTTTGTGTTCCATTCAATCCCTGATTAATTTCAAAAAAGGCAAATCTCTAAAAATTCCCCAAGGTTTAAAATCGGACTATCGCTATTGGTTAGTGTGGCTCGTATTTTTGCAGAACTCAATTAGGATTTAAAACTTTACTACTATGAAAATTGCCGTAGGAGCCGACCACGCCGGCTATGAATACAAACAGGCGCTTGCAGCACTACTGCAAGCGCAAGGCTATGAAGTCAACGATTTTGGAACGCACTCTGCTGAGTCGGTTGACTATCCGGATTTTGCCCACCCGGTAGCCCAATCTGTAGAGCAGGGAGAATCTGATTATGGCATTTTAGTATGTGGCAGTGGAAATGGAGTAGCCATTACGGCAAACAAACACCAAGGCATTCGGGCTGCACTGTGCTGGAACGAAGAACTAGCGGCACTTGCCAAACAACACAATAATGCCAATATTTTATGTTTACCGGCTCGCTTTATAGAACTTCCCCTTGCAAAAAAGCTTGTCGAGGTTTTTTTGAATACTGATTTTGAAGGAGGGCGGCACGAGCGACGTGTCGGTAAAATGGCGTGTGCCTAATTATAAATTTTTTATCTAGCCATCTTTTGATATGAAATGGACGCTGTTCGTAGAAGAATATACATGGTTAATTTATCTTTTATTAGTAGTGCTGATTATTCTATCTGCATTTTTGTTATCGCGCTTTCTAAAGTTTTTGCTCGATCGCTTCTATAGAATCAACTCACAGGTCATAAAAGTAGATTTTACCCAGTTTCGGTTTGTACAGAATGCCCTTAACTGGATTATTGGCTTCTTGGCTATAGCTGCAATTGTATATGCCATTCCGGCATTTCGCGCTTTTGCCATCACAATTTTTGCTGGTGCTGGTATTTTAGCGGCAATTCTTGGTTTAGCATCTCAACAAGCCTTTTCCAATATTGTAAGCGGAATATTTATCGTCATATTCAAACCGTTCCGCGTAGAAGATGTGGTGCAGATAGGCAACGATTTGCTCGGTGTTGTAGAAGATATCACTTTACGGCATACGATTATTCGGAACTTCGAAAATCGTAGAATTATCATCCCAAATTCTAAAATTAGTACGGAAACCATCATCAATTCGAGTATTGCCGATCCTAAAATATGCAGGCATTACGAGATAACCATTAGTTACGACTCCGACGTGGACAAGGCTATTGAAGTCTTACGCGAAGAGGCAATGAACCACCCTAATTGTATTGATAACCGCACTGAACAGGAAAAAGAAGATGGCGTTCCCATTGTGATTGTGCGTGTAATCGGTTTTACAGACTCTGCTGTAAAACTCCGTGCAAATGTTTGGTCGGCAGACAACGCGTCTTCATTTGTGCTTTTTTGCGACCTTAATCTTTCCCTGCGAAAACGATTCCCTCAAGAAGGTATCGAAATACCCTATCCGCATCGTTCTATTGTATTTAAAAGCTCCTTGAAAAACGAGGCTTCCTAAAGTCCATATATCATGAACTTAAAACTATTTGCTGCGATTTTTTTTCTGCTTTTAGGCTTTGTCTTGTACTTTACAGGCAAGCCGAAGCTTTCCAAAGAATACGAAGCCTTACGAACCGCCGAGGTGTGGCAACGCAAGACTACTCCTGATGAGTGGGTGCTGGTAACAGGAAAAATACTGCCCAGAACCGATACCACTTGGCAAGACTTAATCGTAGCCAACCATGAGCGATTTACCGGTACCGGTAAACTAAATGGGTGGAAAGCAGATAAAACATTTCTACGCCCATTTGCTGTACAAACCGAAGGCGCTAGGGTGATGGTTTCGCTTAGCGAAGTCCCAGACCGAGGAGAGCAGCTCACTGTAATTCCACTTGAAGAGCGTACAGAACGCAACCGTCGCATCCGTTTAAAAGGGCTAAAAGCAGGAAGTACACTCACCGTAGTAGGGCGTTACAGTATGGAAAAACAACAAGTAGAGGGTGTATATGCGTATGCGGGGACTGTAGCCGCCTACCAAAGGTTGTTAGAAGCCGGGGGCAAAGTAATTCATCAAATTGTGGCAGTGGTGGGGGGAATCGGGCTTGTATTTTTGCTATGGCATTTCATCAGTAAAAAGAAAACCAAACGTGTAACCCCAAATGCTTAAATTATTATGGTGATTTATAATGTAACTTTGAATGTAGATAATCACATTCTGGATGAATGGATTTCTTGGATGAAAGAAGAGCATATCCCTAAGGTAATGGAAACGGGCTTTTTTACAGATTTCCATTTTCTAAAATTGCTTAGTGGCGAGCAAAGCGAAGACACTACCACTTATGCAGTACAATACAAATGCGCAACGGTAAAAGAGTTGGCAGACTACTTAGATAATCATGCGCATGCACTGCAAAAAGAACATAGAGATGCTTTTGGCGAACAGGTATTAGCGTTTCGCACAATGCTCGAGGAAATTTAAATACGAGCGACTACACACCATGCGACCCCTATGAGCCGAGCAGTCCAAAGCAAGGTGCGTACCCAATTCCAGCGAACAAGCTGTTCAATCGCTTTCGTATCAAAACCTGTAGAAAGGCTGCTGTGCAGCGGAACAAAAACGAAAAAGGTAAGTGCCCATAATGCGGCAACTATTACTGTTAATACGATACGTTGCCAAGCGGCAACTTCAGGGGCAAAAGCTAGCAAAATAAAAGCAAGCAATAACTCAGCGAGCATCGGAAGTGCCACTACAGCTCCTGTTGCCGAAACATGGAAATGGTGATAACCCTCGAACCCTTGTGAGGGAACTTTGGCAAAACTCGGATAGTGTACTACTTGTACAAACCAAATAAGCCCCGTAAGAAACGCAGTAACTACTAAATTAGCGAGTAGTATAAGTTTAGTTTCCATATAAAAAGCAAGTAAATCTATTTCATCAGCAAAGAAGTTTGCATT
>CAYMYI010000193.1:0-4896 GCA_964394585.1 uncultured Roseobacteraceae bacterium | reverse complement strand
CGCTCGAAACCGAAAAACATGGTTTTGGCGTCTTAGGGTTAACCGTAGGACCTCTTATCTTGATGGCAGGGTTTCTTATTCAGTTTTGGGGGTTGTTGAAGCGCGGAAAAGATAACAGCCTTTCTACCCAAGAAGAAGAGCAAAACTAACTTCGGTTATGAGTTGGTGGGAAGCCTTGTTGCTGGGCATTATCCAAGGACTTACCGAGTTTTTGCCGGTAAGTAGCAGTGGACACATCGAGTTAGGGAAAGTAATCCTTGGAATTCAGTGGAAAGAAAACCTTCTTTTTTCGGTGGTAGTCCATTTTGCGACAGCACTGAGTACGCTTGTAATTTTTTGGAAAACGATCCGAGAGCTGCTCAGCGGCTTATTAGAGTTTAAGTGGAACGAGGCAGCACAGTTTAGTTTTCTTATTGTCCTTTCTATGATTCCCGTCTTTATCTTAGGTGTCTTTTTTAAAGATGCCATTGAAGCGCTGTTTGAAGGCAATGTGGTGCTCGTTGGGAGTATGTTGCTTTGTACCGGCGTGCTATTGGCGGTAGCGTATCGTTTAGAAAAAGTGCACCGCGCAGGCGGGCTTAACGTTTCCAAAGCTTTTGTGATTGGGATAGCGCAAGCAATAGCAGTTTTACCGGGCATTTCGCGTTCGGGGGCAACCATTGCCACAGCATTATTGCTCGGCGTTGAACGCGAAAAAGCAGCTCGTTTCTCTTTTCTGATGGTAATCCCTCCGATTTTAGGCGCTACCTTGCTCGAGTTGAAAGATTACATAGAATTATCGGAAACTACTGCGACAACTCCTGCAACAATCCCGTTAGTGGTAGGGTTTCTAGCGGCATTTATCACCGGCGCATTGGCATGCCAATGGATGATTCGGATTGTAAAACGAGGGAAACTCGTTTACTTTGCAATCTATTGTGTAGTGGTCGGTTCCGTTGCACTTTCCTATGCGTTTTTATCGTAATTCTAATCCAAACTGTAGTGCCTGCTTCCCTCAATCAATCGCTTAATTTCCAAGAAGGAGAAGTGTTATGCTTTGATAAACCACTTGAATGGACTTCGTTCGATGTGGTCAAAAAAGTTCGAAATCTAATCAAAATCAAAAAAGTAGGACATGCCGGCACGCTCGATCCGCTTGCAAGCGGTTTGCTCATTGTATGTACCGGCAAGATGACCAAACAAATAGAGCGTTTCCAAGGGATGCCCAAAGAATACGTGGGGCAGTTGGAGTTAGGAAAAATTACCCCTTCGTATGATTTGGAAACCGAAGTGCAATCCTATGCCGAATTAGGCGACCTCTCCGAAACCGACGTATTAGCCGCAACCTCCTCGTTTATCGGTGAAATCGATCAAGTACCTCCCATTTTTTCGGCAGTGAAGGTGGAAGGTAAGCGCGCATACGATGCCGCCCGACAGGGGAAACAACCCAAGCTTGACCCTAAACGCATTACAATTCACACCTTTGAAATTACAGGCATTCAGTTGCCTTATGTCAATTTCCGTGTGGTGTGTTCAAAAGGAACTTACATCCGCTCATTGGTGCGCGATTTTGGTGAAAAACTCCAAAAGGGTGCCTACATGACTGAGCTGCGGCGTACTGCCATTGGCGATTTTCGCGTAGAAGATGCGTGGGATATCCACGAGTTTGTAACTCATATTCAACAACAAAAAAGGAACTAACCCGCCATGCTTGTTCACCGAGGACTTTCATCGTTCGATACTCTTCCCCCTTCTGTAGTTACCAGCGGCACGTTCGATGGGCTGCATTTCGGGCATCAGAAAATTTTACAACGCCTTAAAGAAGTTGGGAAACTGCACGGTTTAGCCTCCGTAGTGATTACCTTTTGGCCTCACCCTCGCTTTGTGCTACAGAAAGGCGCTGACGATCTGCAGCTACTTTCTACCTTGGAAGAAAAAATCACTCAGTTTGAGCAGTTCGGCATTGACCATCTATTAGTAATTGAGTTTAATAAACAGTTTTCTAGCCTTACTTCATCGGAGTTCATTCAAAAAATTCTGATTGATAAAGTGCAGACACAAAAGTTGGTAATTGGGTACGACCACCGCTTCGGGAAAAACCGCGAAGGCGGGTTCGATTATTTAAAAGAACACCAAGCCGAACTAGGCTTTTCCGTCGAGGAAATTCCCAAACAAGAGCTTGAAGAAGTAGCGGTTAGTTCTACCAAAATTCGCAATGCACTCCAAACCGGTGATGTAACCAATGCCCAAAAGTATTTGGGGCGCTTTTATAGCTTGCAAGGCACGGTGGTGAAAGGCAATCAATTGGGGCGTACCATCAATTTCCCCACGGCTAATTTGCAGATTGAAGAAAGCTATAAACTAATTCCCGCTGTTGGAATTTATGCTGTTCGAATTGCTTACGAAGGTACTTGGTTTGATGGCATGATGAACATCGGCTTTCGACCGACGGTTTCTAAAGCACAAGCAAAGTCGCTCGAAGTGCATTTATTCGGTTTTGAAGGAGATTTGTATGGCAAATTACTTACTGTTGAGTTTGTGGAGTATCTGCGCGATGAGCAAAAATTTGAAAATCTTCCATCGCTGCAAGAGCAGCTCCAAAAAGACCAAGAACATGCAAAACAGATTTTACAGAAGCTGGGTGCTCGTTAGTATCATCGGGATAGTTGCCCTGGGGTGCCAATCTGAGGGAGAACGCGACGATGCCACCCTCCGGTTTTTCTTGCGGGGGAAACAATACCTATCGCAAAACGATTATACCCAAGCCCTTCGTTTTTTTTCTGAAGCCGTGAAAGCCGATTCCACATTTGCCGAGGCATACAACAATCGTGGCATTGCTTGGTTCGGAAAATACGATTACCAAAAAGCCATCCAAGATTATAATACCGCCATCCGACTATGGGGCGATTCTGTATTTACCGACGCATACTACAATCGCGCGAATGCGCAATACGAATTAGGGCTTTACGATGCTGCTTTGGCAAGCCTTGATACCGTTTTACAATACTATGCCGATTCTGCCTATGTGTACCTCAATCGAGGCACGGTATATCAACAGTTAAACCGGCTAACCGAAGCACAAACCGACTTTGAAAAAGTATTGGCACTAGAGCCCGAAAATATCATTGCCAAAGTAAATCTTGGTACGTTGCAATATTTACAGGGCGATACATCGCGGGCAATCGCTACCCTTGAGAACGTAATAGCCCAAGCTCCCAAACGCCACGAAGCGTTGAACACCTTAGGGCAAATTGCCACCGAACAGGGGAGACTCCAAGAAGCACTTTCTTTACTCGATAGAGCCGTGCGAGAAGTTCCTGCCCAGCCTTATTATTTAAATAATCGTGCATTAGTCAAAATTTACATGGGCAATTTCGAGGGTGCTATGGAAGATTTAAAAACTTCTATGTTTTATGGAAAAAATAACCCCTGGGCATTTCGAAATATGGGGATTTACTACTATGCCCAAGCCAATTACGAAAGCGCTGCTGAGTGGCTTACCAAAGCCAAAGAAAGTGGGAAGTCGGTAGAAAACGTTCACTTATACTTAGGGAAAGTGTATTTGGCTCAGGACGATACAGAAAGTGCTTGTGCCACTTGGCAAGAGGCTGCTGAAGAAGCCGCTACTGAACTAGCGCAATATTGCCGATAGTTCAGGTACTCCCTGATACAACCATTGTGAAAGAGAAATGACCCCGGCAAGAATCGAACTTGCATCAAAAGTTTAGGAAACTTCTATTCTATCCATTGAACTACGGGGTCAGAATACCTTCAAATTTACGGTGCTTCGCGGAAACCCTCAACTGTTGGGGCTTCCCTTCAACTATTACTCATTGTTATCGGATTCTTTAAGCCAAAGTTGGTTATAGTCAATCTTTTGGTGGTTAGGATAAATGTGATAGTAAACTTCAGAAACGTGTTGAAATAGCACTTTTCGCAGTTCTTCTATGTTTTCCTGTTTTGCTGCCGAAATAAACAGGGCTTTGTTTTCTTTGGCTAGATAGGTGGCTTTCCACTCGTCGAGCGTTGCGGGCGGATGCTCTTCAAAAGGAGGGTATTCTTTGTTCTGGAACGCATCAATTTTATTGAATATCAATAGGGTAGGTTTATCGGCTGCTCCAATTTCGGCGAGCGTTTCGTTTACTACGTTGATTTGTTCTTCGAACGATTCGTGCGAAATATCAACTACGTGTAGTAAAATATCTGCCTCGATGATTTCGGCAAGCGTCGATTTGAAACTTTCAATTAGCGTAGTGGGTAGTTTGCGGATAAAGCCAACCGTATCGGTGAGCAGAAACGGAATATTGTACCAAACCAATTTGCGTACAGTGGAATCTACTGTGGCAAATAGCTTATTTTCGGCAAATACATCCGATTTGCTGAGTAAGCGCATTAGCGTAGATTTCCCTACGTTGGTATAGCCAACGAGAGCCACGCGTACCATGCTATCGCGCGATTTCCGACGCACGCTGCTTTGTTTTTCGATTTTATCAAGTTTTTTACGCAGTAGCGTGATTTTATCGCGAATAATCCGTTTATCGGTTTCGAGTTCCGACTCCCCCGGACCACGCATACCAATTCCCCCGCGTTGGCGCGAGTGGTGTGTCCATAAGTTGGTAAGGCGAGGCAGCATATATTGGTACTGTGCCAGTTCTACTTGTGTACGGGCTTGAGCAGTCTGAGCACGCTTTGTGAAAATTTGTAGAATCAGTAAGCTCCGGTCAATAATCATCCGTTCTTTAATTTCCTTATCTAGGTTTTTAACATGCGCCGAAGAAAGGTCATCATCAAAAATGATTACATCAATATCGTGGTGTTCTACATAAGCGCGGATCTCTTCGAGTTTCCCTTTTCCTACAAACGTGCGAGAGTCCGGCTTGTCAAGATTTTGCATAAATTTCTTGACGGTAATAATCC
>CAYMYI010000192.1:0-4926 GCA_964394585.1 uncultured Roseobacteraceae bacterium | reverse complement strand
GCCTCAATTTGTGCATATGCCTCTGCGTTTGCAAGTGCGATGGCGGCATAAATAGCCAAGTTCCGTAAAATATTAAGATGATATTCAGAATAAGCATTTTTACGGAAACTCTGCACAGTAATGACCCCTATACTCTTATCTTCTAAGTTGAGCGGTAAATAGATAATAGAGAGTGGGTTTTCGCCCTGAACGGGCGGCATAGCTTCTTCCACATAATTCTGATACTCTTTGCGAGCATCATTCATAACAATTTCGCGCTGGTTTTCCAGACACCATACAGAGTAGCGGTTTTTCTCAGAAAATTTATGATAGAACGTAGGTAATGGCTTACCGGCCTCATACGCACCGCTAAATTCTATACTATCTAACTCGGGGCGGTAAATCCCTATACCAAACGCCGAAGCATCCATTAGTCTATTTACATTTCGATACACTTGCCCGATGATCGTATCCGCCGATAGCGTACCGGTAAGTACCTGACCAATATCACTAAGTTGACGTACCGTTTGCAGAGCCTTTTCAATTTCTTCCTTTTGTTTTTCGATCTCTTCTTTTTGAGCAACTACCTCTGCTGTTCGATCCGCTACTTCTTCCTCTAGATGTTCGTACAGAATTGCATTTTCCAAGGCAATTACAATGTAAGTAGCAAGGCTGCGCAAAATCGTAAGTTGATAGGTTTGATAGGCATCTTTTCTAAACGATTGAACCGTGAGCACCCCTAAACGCTTATTTTTAGTAGTAATTGGTAGATAGACAATTGAACTGGGGTTTTCTCCTACGATTGCCGACGATTTTTTCGAAAGGAACTTTCCGTACTCTTCTTCAAAGTTATTGATAATGATTTCTTGCTGATTTTTAAAGCTCAATACAGCTAATTTTTCCTGGTCTTCTAAATCGATTTCAAAAGATGGCAAGCTTTCTCCTTTTTCAATACCGCCTTCAAACTCAAGAACATTTTTATGTTTATCGTAAATACCGATCCAAAATACTGAGGCATCCATTAAGGTATTCACGTTTTCGTACACCGTTTCGATAATTTTACCTACCGAAAGATTGGCGATAATATCGCGACCAATCTGCCCTAAAAGTTGCAAATTGCTATAAGAGCGTTCAACTTCTTCGTTTTTACGTGCTAATACTGCATTTTTCTCTTCAATCATCTCTTTCTGCTCTGCAATTTCAGCGTTGATTTGCTCAATACGCTGGAAGGCTTCTGCATTCTCTAAGGCAATTGCAGCGTATATAGCTAAATTTCGAAGCATGTTTAAATCATATTCAGTGTAAGCATTTTTCTGAAAGCTTTGCACTGTTATAATTCCTAATGTTTCATTTTTACCTATTAGCGGCAAGAAAATGGCCGATTCAGGTAGCTCGCCTTCGCTTGGAGTGGCTGACACTTCCGTATTGGGTACATACTTATGATATTCTAGGGCTAAATCGTTAATTAAAATTTCCTTTAACCCTTTAAAACAAATGACCGAAAGCCGATTCGTATCGTCTAAGTTATCGTAATGGAATGGAAGCTGAACATCATTTTCCATGCTTCCCAAAAAGTCAAGACGATTTTCAGGAGCGTTTAACAAGCCTATAGAAAAGATTTCAGCTTTTAATAATGTATTTACATTAGCGTATACGGTTTCAATAATTTTTTCAACAGAAAGCGTAGCTGTAATATCAATACCAATTTCGCTCAGTAATTTAATGTTCTGATAAGCTTCTTGGACTTGCTTAGTCTGCTTGAGGAGTTCTTGGTTTTTCCGCTCGATAAGCCCTTTCTGCTCTGCAATTTCAGTGTTACTCAACTCAATTTTATGATAGGTTTCAGCATTTTCAAGGGCAATTGCAATGTAAATAGCGAGGTTTCTCAAAAGGTTAAGGTGGTTATCCGAATATGCATTTTTGCGAAAGCTTTGCACGGTGATTACCCCAATAACGCTTTTCTTAGTTTTTAAAGGATAGTAGATGATAGAAGAAGCAATATCGCCGGCATTGGGAGGCAATACAATAGAAATGTATTTGCTATACTCTTCTATGTAATCGTTAATGACAATCTCTTTATTGTCTTTGAAACAGATGACAGATAGGCGGTTTAGATCTTCAATGCTATCGGAACTATGAGGCAGCTTTTCGCCTTTCTCGATAAATCCGGGGAATTCGATAGAACGTAGATTTTCGTTATATATACCAATACCAAAACCTTCGGCAGGCATAATTTTGTTTACATTTTGGTATACCGTTTCAATAATGCGCTCTACATCAAGGCTAGCCGTTACTTTTTGGCCTATATCGCTTAATAACTTGATATTCTCTAAAGCCTCTTGTACTTGCTCTTTCTGTTCTTTTAACTCTTGGCGATTTGTCTCAATATCGCTATTCTTTTGTTGCAATAACCGATTTGCTTTTTGCTGGCTTCGGTTGTTACGATATAACAATGCAAGCAAAATGATTGCTACGATAATCCCTGCCCCTACTACATTAAGGGTAAGCGTTTCGCGCTTTAGTTCTGATTCCTTTAGGGCATTTTCTTTGTTAAGTAAATCAATTTCAGCTTGTTTTTGCTCATTTGTAAAGTAAAGCTGCAGGTCAGATATACGCTTTGAATCTTTAAACCATAAATCCTCTTTTATTTCAAGGTACTCGTTCAAATAGCGATAAGCACTATCATATTCCCCTGTTTCTTTATACAAGTTAGTAAGGTTTTGAACCGCCAATTCAACTACCTCACTAGCCATCAACTGTTTGGATTGAACATAGGCTCTACTTAAATAATCCTTGGCTTCTTCATATTTTTGCATGCCGAGCAGTACACGACCCATATCGTTATATCCGTATGCAATTTCGTAGGGATCTTCGATAGCGAACGATAACTCTAAAGATTGCTTAGCATAGTAGAAGGCAGAGTCTAAGTTGCCAATTTTCTGATATACTTCGCTTAGGGTAGCATAGTTATAGATAAGGGTAAGCCGATTGTTGATATCCTTATTAATTTCCATGGAAGCGTGTAGCGCGGTGATTGCCTTTTGGTAATCGCCCAAATCTTTGTAAGTACTTCCAATATTATTGAGTGAAGTACTTTGCCCTGGTTTATTGTCTAACTCTTGATTTAATTCAAGATTCTTTTTGTAATACTCAAGCGCTTTGCCTGCATTTCCTAAGCGAGCATAAATGAGTCCAATTGTGTTGGAAGCACTAGACAGCGCAGCCTTATCTTGGTTAGCTTCTGCAATTTTGTAAGCAGCTTGCGCATTTTCGAGTGCCTCGCTTAAATTTCCTAAACGTTGGTGGTTGTTACTGATAGAAGTGTATACAAGGGCTAATTCTGCTTGGTGGTATGTGGTGTCGAACTGAGCAAATGTTTCACGTAGAATTTTAAGCGACTCTAAAAACTGACCTTTCCGACTGATCGATTGCGCCTTGCGAAGCATCAAAATACCGATTCCATAGTTATAGTTAAGCTGCCTTGCTAAATCAAGGCCGAGTTCTGCATATTGAAGTGCTTGGTCGATATCCTGCCTACTTAATTCTTGCGATAGCTCACTGTAAAGCAGCACTTTAGAGGTATCGGGCTTCGCTTGATTTACCAAATTCAATAAACTATCAGCATTGCTTTGTTGCCCATAAGCAGTGGAGCAAGTCAATAAAATACTGCAAACCCAAAAGTATATTCTATGTGATTTCAATTTCAACATTCGACAATAGCCAATCCTGTATTGTATAAATATAAAGTTTCGCCGAGGTTTAGGCAAGGCGCATTCCACTTAAACTTTGTAACTCAAACGCCATTTATGGAAAATTCATATACAGCCCTGTGAAATTAATACTTAATACCTAAATAGAAAAAGTTCAATATTTTCCCAAAATATTTCTATCTATATCGGCTTGCTGCTATCTTCAACGCTTCGTTTGCTTGCTTAATCGCACAAACAGATGTTCATTTGCTAGTGCTAATACTTGGCGTCCAAAATGATAAATAGCCACATAGCATTTTTGAACAACTAGTTTTTCCTTTTTAAACTAAACATTAGATACCATGCTTAACTTAATTTTATTTGGCCCTCCAGGCGCTGGTAAAGGAACACAAAGCGCCCAAATTAAAGAAAAGTATAATCTCGTGCATTTAAGTACTGGCGATTTACTCCGTTCAGAAATTGCCGCCAATACTCCTTTAGGCATTGAAGCAAAAGCTATTATGGAAAAAGGAGAGTTAGTTTCTGACCAAATTGTGATTGGAATGATTGAAAATAAGTTGAATGAACATACTCAAGTAGCAGGTTTT
Organism: uncultured Roseobacteraceae bacterium; assembly: GCA_964394585.1. Taxonomy (GTDB): domain Bacteria; phylum Bacteroidota; class Bacteroidia; order Cytophagales; family Flammeovirgaceae; genus CAYUJH01. Next base: position 650 of record CAYMYI010000192.1, on the reverse strand, counting down.
ATTTTTGATGGATTTCCACGCACAGTTGCTCAAGCAGAAGCACTCGACGCATTGCTCGCAAAACACGATACCGAAATTAGTGGCCTGGTAGCCTTAGAAGTAGACGAAGAAGAACTCACCAAACGCATTTTAGAAAGGGGAAAAACTTCGGGCAGAGCCGACGACCAAGACGAAGCCTTAGTACGTAAACGTGTTGAAGAGTACAATACCAAAACTGCTCCAGTTGCCAACTATTACAAAAGCAAAGGCAAGTATAAAACGGTAGAAGGCGTTGGCGAAATCGATGAAATTTTCCAAAAACTCTGTGATACCATTGATGCGCTCTAATGTCAAACTCTAACTTTATTGACCACGTTAAGATTTTCTGCCGTTCTGGTTCAGGCGGAGCAGGTTCGGTACATTTTAGAAAAGAGAAATTTGTGCCGAAAGGCGGGCCGGACGGCGGCGACGGAGGAAGAGGAGCCCACATCATTTTAAAGGGCAACCGCAACTTGTGGACACTCCTCCACCTTCGGTATCGGAAGCATATCTTCGCTGAAAACGGAAAACCCGGTGAAGGAGGGCAACGTTCGGGTGCCCAAGGAGAAGATATCATTGTAGAAGTCCCCCTCGGTACGGTTGCCAAAGATGCCGAAACACATGAGTTCTTA
>CAYMYI010000191.1:0-5168 GCA_964394585.1 uncultured Roseobacteraceae bacterium | reverse complement strand
TTTGAAAGCTTGACCGCATCGGCAGGTTATCAATACCTCGATACGCGCGATGTAGAGGCGGTTCGCTCCATTCGAGAAGGCAACGTTTTTCGGCGCAATATGGCAACAGGACGCACCGAAGCGGTAACCATTGCCGATTATGGCGGGCTACCCAACCGTTCGCGGCATGCGGGTAATGCAAAGCTTTGGTATAAAAATACAACTGCGAAGTTCGATGTGGCGCTGCGTGCCATCTATCGAGGAAGATGGGGTATTGGCGACGCCAACGGAAATGAAATCATCGATTTACCCGAAGAGTACGCACCAAATTATTGGCTAATTAACCTGACCACCCACAAACAGCTAGGGAAATGGTTTACCCTCGAGGCTGGAATTCAAAATATTTTCAATCAAACGAATCCTTTTGAGCCTACCATGCCGGGCAGAATATGGTTTGGTGGAATCAATTTTCAGTTTTCTCAACACTAAACATCATCCAACTTTAAATTTAAATAGTATGAAAATTCAGTATTATGTTTTGAGCTTTTTTTGTGTCGCCATTTTAGGGGCTTGCGACAGTTCGGAAACCGATGAGCTTTCCCCTGTGGTAGAGCAACTAGCTGTGGATATTCCGGCGAATCCGGATGCTGAGCGGGGCGATCCCCCTAGTTTCACCTTTTTCGATTTAGAAACAGGCACCATACTTACGAAAGCCGATTCAAACTCTACTAAGTGGGATTTGGCGTTTTCTAGCACAACCATTTTAACCAATAACGGTAGCTCAGGGCCTGGTGCAGGGGGTGCCCAAATGCAAGATGGTATTTTTGAACAATTGAACGTAGCCCCTATCGATGGGTATCGGGTAGACCAAGAAGGCGAGCCTGCTGTTGCCAATTGGTACCGTTACAACGATGGCAGTGCAACACCGGCTCATGCCATTCTAGCGATTCCTGGTAGAATCATCTTCGTGAAAACCGGGGAAGGTAATTATGCCAAAGTAGAAATTTTGAGTTACTACAAGGGCAATCCCGATACCAGCAGCGAGTTGTTTGCCAATTTGGCTACACGCCCCGAAGACCGTTACTACACTTTTCGGTATGTAGTACTCGAGAACGGAAGGCGGCAATTTAATTAACGATGAGTAGATAAGGCTTCTCTTTTCTGAGAAGCCTTTTTTTATAATAAGATGCATCATGCTTTTAACAAATCTATTATGCTGATTTGTGGAGTAATCAACATTTAAAAACCAATTTAGAATAAAGGCAGTTTTTAAGGCATGATTACCATTCAACGTATCGGATTGCTACTACTCGGAGGGCTTTTGTTAGGCTCAATTGCCCGTGGTATTTATAAGCATGCACACAGTACGCCTACTCCAAAAAAAGAAACAACACCCTTGCGATCTTCTTACGAAATGTATTTGCAAGGCAGAGATTCTTTATTTGTACACGATACGCTTTTAATCGCTGAGCGATGGGATACTTTAGTACAACCTGCATTTTGGGAACAGGTAATAGGGCTTAGCCCTGATACAGCGCTAGTGAATGTTGCCGAAACACGCCAAATACTGATGCGTATTCCTACGGCGTTTTACATGGATCGGGACAAAGAATCCCGCGAAGCTTTCAAAGATTCGGTGCGAACGGCTTTCCAACTTTCTGAAGATGAAGAAGTTTACATTACCACCGGTAAGCGCCATTATTACCAATTCGGCCACGTTTGGGATAGCCTTCATATCGGTATTCAAGCCTTTAAAGAAGAAGGTGTAGACCCTTGGTATGCACAAGTCATCCTGATGATTGAAAGCCCCAATCGGTTACGAACCTCTCCGGTAGGTGCTTATGGAGCATTCCAACTCATGAAAGGCATCGCTCAACAGTATGGGCTTGTGGTAAACGCTAAGGTCGATGAGCGCGCCGATTTGGCTAAGTCGGCAAAAGCAGCGGCAAAACTCATTAAAACAGTCTGTATTCCGAAAGCTAAGGCTATTTTATCGAAACATAAATTGCATTACAAGGAAGATGATCTTTGGTTTCGGTTAATGGTATTGCATGTGTACCATGCTGGTGCTAGAAATGTGGAGGCAGTCATCCTAAAAATTAATCCTAAAGAAGGCGGCATTGCTTTATTTCGGCAATTATGGAAGACGCAGACACGGCGTTTTGGCAATGCTTCGCAAAATTATTCACAAGTAGCGTTGGCTTCTCAGCTAATTTTTGATAAAATGATTCGAGAGAAATATCAATTAAGCGAATCATCATTTTTATGGCAGAAAAGATAGTGGTTAAAGTAGGGTCAAACGTCCTCACAACTGCAGAAGGATACCCTAACGAAGCACTGATGCAACAATTGATTGAGCAGTTAGTGCGGTTACAAGCCGAAGGGGTTCAGGTAGTTTTGGTATCGTCGGGTGCGGTAGCTGCTGGCAGAAGCCTGCAAACCACGTTAAAAACGAAAAGCCCGGTAGAAGAACGTCAAGTTTTAGCTGCGATAGGGCAAGTGGCACTGTTGCAACGTTATCAGGCAATGTTGGCAGCTCAAAATGCGCAATGTGCCCAGGTATTAGTTACCAAACAAGACTTTAAAGATCGGCAGCATTATTTGAACATGCGCAATTGCTTAAATGCATTGTTAGAAAACCGCGTATTGCCCGTGGTGAACGAGAACGATACCGTTGCGATTACCGAGCTTATGTTTACCGATAACGATGAACTTGCCGGACTTGTCGCTGCGATGCTTAATGCGGATAGGCTCATTATTTTAAGTAATATTGAAGGGGTATACGATCGCGATCCGTCAGATGATAACGCATCGATTCTTAAAGAAATTAGGGAAGGAGAGGTAAACTTTGCTAGCATCGTTGGATCGCAGCGTTCCTCGTTTGGACGTGGAGGGATGATCACCAAATGCCATAACGCTTTAAAAATAGCTCAGTTAGGTATTCCTGTTTACATTGCCAATGGTTTTTCCCCTTCGATTTTGCTCGAAATTATGTTAGATAATGCGAACCCCGGTACATATTTTCCGGCAGCTTCTAAGGCATCTAACATTAAAACGTGGGTAGCAACGTCAGGCGGTTATAGCAAGGCAAGTGTATGGATTAACGAAGGAGCACAACGCGCGCTGTTTTCGGAGCGCGCTACCAGTTTGCTGCCTGTAGGGATTATTCGGTTAGAAGGTGATTTCCGTAAAGGCGATTTGCTAAAGATTCTCAATCAGCAAGATGAAGAACTAGGCGTGGGCGTGGCACGGTATGGCAAAAAAGCAGCCGAAAACAAGTTAGGAAAATCGAAAGAGCCACCCCTAATTCATTACGATTACCTGCGTTTATACCATCGTACGGTTTGAGAGGTTACGCCTTTTTTTAATCTTTTTTTCTGCATTTTGTACCATTTTTATCAATACAAAATATAGCGATAGGCTCAACACTAATACAAGAAGTATCGCCATGTTAGGAGGCAACCAGCGCATTTGCCATATCAAAATTAAAATGCTCAGATTTGTTCCTGCCAAGATGAGTGTTGTCCGCTGGTGCGAATACTGAAAATATCGCAGGAATAAATGGTGTAGATGAATTTTATCGCCTGAAAACGGAGAGCGTTTTTGCCAAATCCGAATGCTGAAAACTCGGAGAGTATCAAACAATGGGACAATTAGCGCAGCAATTGCAATGGCTACACTCGCACTAGCTTGATAGTAATGAATGCTAGGAAGTGTTTGGTTATGATTAAGAAAACGAATGGCAAGCCATGCGATGATAAACCCGATGAGCAGGGCGCCTGTATCGCCCATAAAGATTCGAGAAGGCGCCCAATTAAATAGCAGAAATCCTAAGATGCCCCCCGCAAGAGCACAAGCTACAGCAGCTTCAAAATGCGCCTCGGTAGAAATAAACCAAACTCCGGTAAACAGACAGAAAGTCAACCCGATAGAGCCGGAGAGCCCGTCGATACCGTCGAGCAGGTTCATGGCATTGGTGATTGCCAAAATAGTAAAGAAAGTAAGCAATGTACCAAGCCAAGCAGGAATAGAGTAAACCCCCAACACACCATACAGAGAGGGGATGTGAGCATTGGCAACAAACATAAGAATGAGAATTGCCAAAGTTTGCCCTAAAAATTTATATCGGGCACGTAAAGCAAATAAATCGTCGGCGAGACCAATCAAAAAAATCATAGAAACCGAGATAAAAAGCCCTAAATACTCATCGGGGCTGTAGAATAAATGCCATAAAGAAATTGCGATAATCAGCCCGGCAAAAATGCCTACACCTCCCATGGTAGGTTTTTCAGTAAAATGAAGTTTTCTGCCGCCGGGAGTATCCATAATACCATGCCTTTTGAACATACGCATCATCAGAGGAGTAATACCCACACTTCCTACGAAGGCAATGCAGAAGAGAGAAATTTCTTTCATAAAGAAGAAGTTAAATTAGTTTTTCTTCCAAAATCCTAAACTCGATAATGGGAGAAATCCGCTCATACGCTACGTGATAAACGGCTGTAGTGATTGGCATATTGACCTGATATTGTTTATTTATTTCTTGTACGCTTTTTACAGCATAATAGCCTTCGGCTACCATTTCCATTTCCATTTGGGCAGAACGCACCGAGTACCCTCTGCCTAGCATATAACCGAAAGTTCTGTTTCGGCTAAATTTGGAGTAAGTAGTTACTAACAAGTCGCCAAGGTAAGCAGAACCATTCAAAGCACGTTCTAACGGTGCGACAGCATCAACAAAGCGTTGGATTTCTTGCATAGCGTTTGATACCAACACCGCTTGGAAATTATCGCCGTATCGGAGGCCTCCGGCAATGCCGCAAGCGATAGCAATAATATTTTTAAGAACCGCTGAAAATTCTACCCCGGCAACATCGCTCATTGGCGTAGCTTTGATGAAACGGCAGCTCAGCAAATCGGCAATTTGTTGAGCAGTTTGCAAACTGTCAGAAGCTATACTTAGATACGACTGGCGCTCCATTGCTACTTCTTCAGCATGACACGGACCGGCAATCACAGCCATCTTTTCCGCAGCAATTCCAATACCATGTTCAGATTGCAGAAAATCGGTAACTAACTGGTGAGTACTCGCCACCATCCCCTTCACTGCCGAAACAAACACTTTATCGCTCGTTCCTAGTACCTTGAGTTTTTGTGCAACTTCTGCTACCGACGCAGAGGGAATCGCC
>CAYMYI010000190.1:0-5194 GCA_964394585.1 uncultured Roseobacteraceae bacterium | reverse complement strand
CGTACCTCACCATCATGAACCCAAAAGCCGAGCAGTTGCTACAACTGACTGCCGCTGTTGTAGATGGGAAATCGTTGCAAACCATTCTTGAATACGATGCCCTACCCGGATTTGTGCAATCGTTTCTCCGAAAAAACGGCACTACACATACCATTCTTTGGGAACATATGGCAGAAGGCAAACTACATGCGTGGGAGCTCACGCTGCATGCTACTTTTGATGAGGAGCTTCTTTCAGGTATTTGGCTTGAAATGCACGACCGCACCGAAGACCGCTTGGCAGCCGCACGACACAAAGCTATTTTCGATCATACCGACCAGATGGTCATCTTGCTCGATTCCGATTTACATGTTACCTACGAAAACCCTTCCTCCATCAAAACGCTTGGACAAGGCACCCAAAACCGGTTGGGCAGAACCTTTGCTTCGTTCATCCACCCTGATGATTTTGAACGGGTAGATGAACTGCTGAGTGCTATTGTTCGAGGAGAAACAGCCTCAGACACTCTGCTTTCCGTACGCCATATTACCGAAGCACAAACATGGGTTACGCTCGATTTGCGTTTACACAATTTACTCGACAACGTAGCCATAAAAGCCATTGTACTCGAAGCTACCGATAATACCGAGCGCGTACTGCTCGAACAGCAACTCCAAACAGAAACCGATTTTTACCGCCAACTTGTGGAAGGCAGCGACGAAGTAGTTACCGTAGTGGACGAACAAGGATTTGTACAATACGAAAACACTGCAATGCAGCGCCTGTTTGGCTACTCTTCGGGTATGCGGCTAGGTTCATATGGACTTGAGTACGTTCATACCGAAGATGTGGAAGATCTTGACCGGTTTTTCCGAAAAGCGAAAGAAGAAGAAGGCATTACCCTAGAGAAACAAGCGAAATTTATTGATGTGCGGGGCAATTGGCACGAAGTACTCATCCGTATGCGAAAACTTACCAACGGGCAAAAAAACACCAGTACTCGTGTGATGCTTACGCTGAAAGATATAGGCAAAAAAGCAGCCGAGCAGAAGCAACAAGAACAAGCCAACAAACTATTTCATTCGTTAGTACAGCACTCTCATTGTGTGTATCTCGTAGCCAACATGCAAGGTGCTATCATCTTTGCCAGTAACTCTATAAATAAAGCGCTAGGCTATAACCCTAAAGATTTGCTCAATCGGGAGTTTGCTACATTAGTTGCTACAGAGTTCACTACCGACATCCGAGAGATGGTTCGCAGCTTAAATGCCGACCCAGATGCCTCGTTCCGAAAAGAATTGAAAATACAAACTCAACATAGAGAGTGGCGCAATATTGTGTTGTATGCTAGTTGTATGTTTTTCAAAGGCAATCTTTTGGGTATTCGCTTACAGCTAGAAGATATCACAGAACGCATTCGCGAACAAAGCGAGTTACAATTTCGAGCTAAGTTTTTCAAAGCGTTGGTAAATGCCACAAATTACTACCTCATCTTTACCGACTACGACCAACAAATAAAATATGTAAACCCGGCAGCAAAGCGCGAGTTGGGTTATCAATTAAAAGGAAAACTCATTGATTGGGTACATTCTGAAGATTGGCCCGCCATTGAAGAACAGTGGAAGCAGTTAGTAGAAGATAAACACTATAAACTCAAGTGTGTTATCCGACTCATGACCCAAGAAGGCAAGTGGCAACTTTACATTCTAACCGGACAAAGTGCCTTGCGATTCACCCATTTTAAAGGTGTTTTATTGGAGTGCCGTATTCTCGATGCCGAAGCAGTTGCACAAGCCGACCGGTCTATTACCCGCAAAGTAGGGAAAGCTGTGCAGCAACTGTCGCAAATTCGCTGGGGGCTGCTCTCGCACAAACATGAGCTAATTGCCGCTTCCGAAAGTTTTAAAACCGAATGGTATGGAAGCCCAAAACAAATCGGTTTGCATGAAGAACTCCTTGAAGGAAAGGCTAGAGAGGTGTATCAACGCATGATGCGGCGCGAAGGGGAAACCCAAGAGGTGATTACCCTGCCCTCAGGGAAGCACATCAAAATGCATGTTAGTACAACCCCCAACCAGCTGTTCCTATGGGTAGACGAACAGCCCCTCGAAGTACTGGCATTCCCCCAACTCGTAGAAACCGAACAGCAACAGCAAATATTGTTGAATTCTTTACCGATGGGGGTTGTATTATTTAGTGCCGATGGCATGGTAAAAATGGCTAACCCTAAAGCCGTGGAGTGGCTTGGCATTACAAAAACGGTGTTTGTTTCCGCTGAAGAAAATAACTTTGTGCGCCCGAACGATTACGAACATTTTCGCTCTATTATCACCGAAGCTGTACTACATCCCGAAGGCTCATTTACGGGCGAATACTTGGTAAACAACCCAATCCTTGGTTTGTGGAAAGAAGTAACGATTCAAATACAACCAGCCGAATCGGAAGATGATGCGCTGTTTATGATATGGATGCAAGAAGTAGCACAAACAGCAGCAGCCGAGGAACAGGATACCACACCTGAAGTAGTATCTTCTCCTATAGAAACCGACGAAGTATTGCTCCAAGAAAGAGACCGTTGGAGAGCCATCGCCTTAGAAGAAGTCGATAAGCAACGCGAGCTCAATAACCAATTATGGCTATACCGTAAACAAGCGCTTGCTCAGCTTTCACAAGCACACTTAGGAGAGTTATCGCTGGGCACGGTAAGCCAAATCCGAGAAGAAATCCAACATGCGCACGAAGCTTGGGAGCAAATGGCTAAGTACTATGCCGACTTACAAACGCTATTAAATGAATACAACACTCTTGCCGTTGAAAGTGATATTGAAGAAAAATTGCAACAAATCAATATGCTTAAAAATGAAATTGAGTTCGATACGCTGCTCCCTAACTTCTCGCAGCAAACCGAAAACATACAGCATCATTTAGAAAGCTCGGAAAAGAAGCTCCATTTGTTACTCCAAATGCGAGAACAAGAAGCTTTAGAGAAAACCACTTTCAAACCGTGGGACTTATTCAATGATATTAAACGAACGTTTCAAAATAACCCACAAAGCAGCGTGTATTTCCAAATTGCCGAAGATGATGGCGATGTAGTAGAAGGAGTATATCTGCGCTTGCATCAGCTTATTTGTGCATTCATTCATGCCATCGAAGAAGAGTTTACCATCGAAACCGTTCATTTAGTAGATGGGCGCAACGAAGAACACGCCTATTTACAAATGATTGTCGAGGTATACGAAACAGAAATTCCGATGATCCACGAGTGGTTCAACGATGCGAAAAGTGCCGAATCGCTATCCGTATGGATTGCTCGAAGCCTTATGCAACCCTATGAAGGCAACATTTATATAGAAACAGTACGAGGGAATCAGCTAGAAATACTCATCGGATTAGTATAAACCTCTTTAAATTTACAGGTAACAAGATTTTTCCGTTTTACGATATCTTTCACAAAGCCTTTTGAAACCATCGTTCAAAAGCAAAAACTACAATCACTATGTCATATGCTAAGTTCAACTTTGCAGTGCTCCTCTTAGTGTGCACTCTGTTCCTACCTATTTTTAATGCACATTCCCAAATTTCGCGCTTCGAACGCGATTTGGAAATCTGCGAACGCTACTACGAAGAAGGCCGGTACGATAAAGCACTCGCTCTTTGCCAAAAAGCCATAGAACGTAGTAAAAAAAGTAATCTAAGTGCGATGGTCAATAAACTATTGATGTACAAAGCCAAATATCATGAAGCTCTTGGCGATTACTTTTCCTTCGAAGCTACGCTTTTTGAGTGCCTAGAGCAGCGAGAAAATGTGTATAAAAAGAACAGCATTATCTATGGAAAGGGGCTTATTGATGCCGCTGTGTTATACCTTGCTTATTCCGACATTGCCACTAGCGAGAAATATTTGGAGCAGGCACTCAATATCTTGAAAAACTACCCCGAAACCCAAAAAGATAATTACTTTCAAGAGCGTATTGCAACATTACGCATCCAATATGCTAAGCATCGTGGGCTGTTTGAAGAGGTGCGCGCCCAACTACCCGAACTATTGCAACTACGGCAAACGCGTATCGTAACTTCAGAAACCTTTTTCGATGAAGCTGTGAACTCATTTGTTTCTCGCGATTTAAACAGCTTTGAACAACGCCGTCGCAAACGTTCGTATGCGCAAGCCCTTACCCTGAAAGGAGAAATAGCCCGCCAAGAAGGGGAATACACCGCAGCCGATGAAGCATTGCAACAAGCAGGAGAATGGATTAAAGAAAACCTAGAAAACAATGGGATCGCCTTTGTACGCAACGAATACCAACAAGCATTGCTTTTGCTCGATCAAGGAATTGATATTGAAGATGCCAAACGGAGGCTAGAAAAAAACCTATTCTTAGCCGAACGTAGAATGGGATTGGTTCACCAAGATTTTTTAAAAATACATGAAAGTGTCATCGACTATTACATCGAAGACCGCTACCGCCGCAAAAGCCGCATACAACACTGGGAAATTGATAATAATACCACCAAATACTATGGCAACGATAAAACACCTCATGCAATTGCCATGCGCCTAGAAGCCAAACGGCAGTTTTACAACAACAACCTCGATAATGCCAAAGAAATCCTCTTAGCGCTGTACGAAGACGAGGAAAAAGTACCTTTTAACCACTTAGAGCGAACAAAAGTACTCAAGCAATTGTACGATATTTCTATTGCTAAAGATGAATATTTGAATGCCAAGACCTACCTCGACGAATTAATCGAAACACAAGAGCGCATTCTCGGTACCCAATCCCTCGACTACCACTACACCCAGGTTGAACTTGCCACCTACTATCAAACCTATACCAACCGCTTCGAAACGGTAGATTCGCTATTCAAAGCAAGTTTCGAGCAAGTCATTAAAAAGCGCATTACTGAACAACACCGCGACTACGTCAACTTTCTGAATCATTACATCGACTACTACAAAATCGTAGGAAAGTACGACCAAGCCAAGCAACTTGCCGAAAAAGCCGTGGCTATTAATAAAGAAAAGTACGGCGAAGAAAACTACCACTATGCCATTGGCTTAGAAATGTTGATTGATGTCAACTTGGTAATTGGGGAGTTCAAAGAAGCCGACCGCAACATTGGTATGATGCTCAACGCTTTCCCTCAACGGTATAAACGGCAGCGCCTCGATCCGGAATACTCGCGCGTGTTGGAAACTTCAGCTCGGTAT
>CAYMYI010000189.1:522-5210 GCA_964394585.1 uncultured Roseobacteraceae bacterium | reverse complement strand
CGCGAGGAAAACATCATTCAAAAAATGATTGATAAAATTCCTTCGGAACGTATCCCAAACTACGCTTTTAAGAATTTGGGCAATTTGACATTTGAAAATGTAGCTCAGCAATGGGGCTTGGCACAGCCCAGCCATTCGAATGGTTCTGCCTATGCCGACCTCGATGCCGACGGCGACCTAGACTTAGTAATGAACAACGTGAACATGGAAGCGTTTGTTTACAGAAATGAGGCTACAACACGATACCCCGAAAATGCATGGCTTTCTGTAAAGTTGGAGGGGAAATACCAAAATACTTTTGCGTTGGGCAGCAAAGTAACGGTATACAAACAAGGCGAAACATTCTACCAGGAGCTAGCCCCTATGCGGGGGTTTCAGTCGAGCATCGATCACACGCTTGTGTTTGGGCTAGGGGAAGCCACTATCATCGATTCCCTCAAAGTTACTTGGCCTGATGGTTCCCTCTCTTCACTATACAAACTGGCTCCAAATCAGCAAATTACACTTCGGTGGGAAGAGGCGATGTCGCCTCCTGAAAAAGAAATAGTAGAAACCCCTTTGGTATTCCAGCAACACGCCGTTCCCTTCTCGTTTAAGCATGTAGAAAACGATTTTAAAGATTTTGACCGCGATCGGCTGATTTACCACATGCTCTCGGCAGAAGGCCCTCGCATAGCCAAAGGTGATGTAAATGGAGACCAACGCGACGACCTTTACATAGGGGGCAGCAAAGATACACCCGGATCTTTATGGCTGCAGCGCACAGACGGAACGTTTGTAGAAAGCAAGCAAACCGTTTTTGAAAACGATAAAGTTGCTGAAGATACCGATTGCCTATTTTTTGATGCCGATGGCGATGCCGATCTTGATTTGTACGTTGCTAGCGGTGGAAATGAGTTCCCCGCCTCTTCGCCTGCTTTGCTCGATCGGCTTTACTTGAACGATGGCAAAGGAAATTTCACCAAGTCGCAGCAGCTTTTACCTACGGCGAGCCGCTTTGAGGCGTCTTCGTGCGTAGCTGCACATGATATTGATGAAGATGGCGACCTCGATTTATTCGTAGGAGTGCGCTTAAAACCTTTTCAATATGGTGCGAAAACGCGCGGCTACCTGCTTCAAAACAATGGAAAAGGCGTATTTACAGAGTTAACTACAACGCTTGCCCCAACCTTAACAGAAACCCCAATGATTACCGATGCCCTTTGGGGCGACTTTTCCGGCAATGGCAAAGCCGATTTACTCCTTATGACTGAATGGGGCTCGCCTTTACTTTTACAATACGACGGGGAAACATGGCAAAATACAACCGAAAGAGCAAAACTAGCCACTTGGAAAGGGTGGTGGAACCGAGTGGCAGCTGCCGATATCGACCAAGATGGCGACCTTGACTTTGTGGCACTCAACCACGGGCTTAATTCTCGTTTTAAAGCGACTAAAGAGCAGCCTATTCGGATGTATCTTAACGATTTTGACCAAAATGGCACAGCCGAACAAATCATTTCAGTTTTTAATGGCGATAGCGCATACCCCTTAGCATTACGCCACGATTTAGTCAAGCAGCTTCCATCACTCAAGAAGAAATACCTAAAGTACGAAAGCTATAAAAACCAAACTGTTCACGATATTTTCGTCCCTAATCAAGTAGAAGCCGCCACCAAGTTAGAAGCTACTTACATGGAGTCGGCAGTATTTTTAAATCAGGGCGACGGTACGTTTGCCGCCTCAGCGTTACCGTACCAAGCACAACTTGCGCCATTATACGCGTTGCATATTGCCGATTTCAATCACGATGGCAACCTCGATATCTTGGCAGGAGGAAACTTCTACAGAGCCAAACCCGAAGTAGGAATTTATGCTGCCACCTATGGTCTATTTTTGCAAGGCGATGGAAAAGGAAACTTTCAAAACATTCGCCCTGCAGAATCGGGGCTAAACATTCCCGGTGAAATCCGCGATATCGTCCCTATCACCACCGTAGCAGGCAACCAAATGTTTGTGTTTCGCAATAACGATACCCCTGTTGTACTTACATGGAACGCTCCAAAAACACCTTAAAATATGAACCTACGACACATTCTTAGTATTTCAGTAATTAGTTTGATCACCTTTGCATGCACCTCAGGAGACCAGTACAAACGTATGGCAGAGCGCGAACTTGCAAGCGGGGAACGATACGATAGTTTATTCCTCGATATTTATTTCGGCATGGAGAAAAAAGATTTCTACGCTCATTGCTGGGAACTCAATAAACAAGGCATCCTTCGGCAAGGAAATCGAAATGCTACGGTGATGATGGAGTTGAAAGAGGAGTTACCTCTACCCGCCGACATGAATTTCTATCCTAAATTTTATGAAGATAAGATTTACGAAATGCCTGTTACCTATGGCTATCAAGCATTTGCCCCTTGGAACAAGCAAACCTTTGCCGATAGCCTACAACTCGAAGTCCGAAAGCTATACGAAAAAGTGTATGGCGAGGGCTTCCTCACTATTGAGCACCCCGAAAAAGGAAAGGCATTTGTAAAAGTAGATGGAAACCGCCGTATCAGTATTTTTAAACTGAGCGATAACCTCGTAAAAGTGCTCTTTACCGACCTTTCCGCCGAAGAAGCCTTACAAGCTGAAAAAGAATTGATACAAGAAAAGTTAGAAGCTGCCACTCAACAATAACTCAACCGAACTGTATTCGCTATGAAAAAACTTATCTACGGTCTGCTTGCCTGCGTTGCAGCGGCTTGTTCCTCTGCTTCGCAACAAAACGAAAACGAAACAAACACCCCATCAGAAACCGCATTGTTTCGAACAGTACCTGCCGAAGAAAGCGGAGTCGACTTTGTAAACCAACTGCGCTACGACGCTAAGTTTAATATCTATACCTACCGAAATTTTTATAATGGTGGAGGGGTTGCCATCGGCGATATTAATAACGATGGCTTGCAAGATTTATATTTCACCGCAAACATGGGTCAAAACCGCTTATATCTCAATAAAGGAAACTTTCAGTTTGAAGATATTACCGAAAAAGCCGGCGTAGCCGGCGAAAAAGCGTGGGCTACCGGTGTAAGTATGGCTGATATTAACGGAGATGGACTACTCGATATTTACGTATGCAACTCTGGCGATATTGAAGGCGACAACAAACAAAACGAACTGTTCATTAATCAGGGGAATCTCACCTTTACCGAAGAAGCCGAAAAATACGGATTGGCAGACCAAGGATTTTCGACCCATGCTGCTTTTTTCGATTACGATCGCGATGGCGACCTCGATTGCTACTTGCTCAACAATTCGTATAAAGCGATTGGGAGCTTCAACCTCCGCAAAAACGAACGTCCTAAGCGCGACCCCGTCGGGGGTGATAAACTTTTCCGCAACGATGGAAACACCTTTACCGATGTGAGCGAGGAAGCCGGCATCTATGGCAGCATTATCGGCTTTGGCTTAGGCGTAACCGTTGGCGATGTAAACCGCGATGGCTGGCAAGATATTTACGTTTCCAACGATTTCTTCGAGCGCGATTACCTCTACCTTAACAATCAAGATGGTACGTTCCGCGAAGAGCTAGAAAACCAAATGCGCAGCATCAGTGGGGCTTCTATGGGGGCCGATATGGCAGACATTAACAACGACGGATACGCTGATATTTTCGTGACCGAAATGCTACCAGAAGACGACGCCCGCTACAAAACAAACACCACCTTTGAAAGTTGGGATCGCTATCAATACAGCGTAGGGAACGGCTATTTCCATCAGTTTACCCGCAACATGTTGCAACTTAATAATGGCGATAATACCTTCAGCGAAATTGGCAGACTTGCCGGCGTAGAAGCCACCGATTGGAGCTGGGGCGCACTCATCGCCGACTTCGACCACGATGGACTCAAAGATATCTTCGTCGCTAACGGAATCAACCAAGACCTCACCAATCAAGATTACATCCAGTATTTTTCCAACGAAGAAGTTGTGAAATCCATCATCTCTAAAAATAATGTTGATTATCAAAAACTGATTGATGCCATCCCTTCGCAACGCGTAAAAAACTACTTCTTTGTAAACCAAGGAAACTTCCAGTTTGAAAACAAAGCCGAGGCATTTGGTTTAGACGAACCTAGCCACTCCAACGGCTCTGCCTATGGCGATTTAGACAACGATGGCGACCTCGATCTGGTAGTGAACAACATCAACATGACGGCTTTTTTATATGAAAACAAATTAGAAGAAGTCTACCCCAACCGCAACTACCTGAAATTTTCTTTGAAAGGAAAAGGAAATAACCCCTTCGCGTTCGGTTCAAAAATTACCGTTCAAGTAGGCAACGATACCTATTTTGTGGAATTGATGCCCGTGCGAGGGTTTCAGTCTACCGTAGACGCTAATCCAATTATTGGCTTGGGTACTGCAGCACAAGCCGACGAAATAACCATAGAATGGCCCGATGGCACCGTCAGCAAACGCCGAAACGTACAGGCAAACCAAACCCTCACCCTTGCGTGGAGCGAAGCCGAACAGCCCACTGAAGAAGAAGCAAGCCCCGCAGCCATTGCCATTACCCAACCTATGTTTAAAGAAGCCTCCCTCGAAATTCCGTTTACTCATATCGAAAACCAATTTGTAGATTTTGACCGCGACCGCTTACTGTTCCACATGGTTTCCCGCGAAGGTCCTAAAATTTCGCAAGGCGATGTAAA
>CAYMYI010000189.1:0-512 GCA_964394585.1 uncultured Roseobacteraceae bacterium | reverse complement strand
CGATGTAAACGCCGATGGACTGATTGATCTATACATCGGAGGAGCAAAAGATACACCAGGCACTTTGCTGATACAGCAGCGCAATGGTACTTTTTTGCCTTCCAACGAAAGGCTTTTCGAAAGCGACAAGACCTCTGAAGATACCGAAGCCGTATTTTATGATGCAGATGCCGACGGCGACCTCGACTTGTATGTTGCCAGCGGCGGCAACGAATTTCCCAATTCGGCGCCGGCACTCTCTGACCGGCTCTACCTGAACGATGGTACAGGGAAGTTCACCAAATCGCAGCAAATTTTACCTGTGTCTACTCGGTTTGAGCCAACCTCTTGTGTGAAACCTGCCGATTTCGATGGCGATGGCGACCTCGATTTATTTGTAGGTATTCGCTTGCGCCCATTTTATTATGGGATGCCGGTAAATGGCTACTTGCTCGAAAACGATGGAAAAGGCAACTACCGAAATATCACCGAAAAAGTAGCGCCGGGCTTAATTGAGTGCGGGCTGATTACCG
>CAYMYI010000188.1:0-5475 GCA_964394585.1 uncultured Roseobacteraceae bacterium | reverse complement strand
TCTAAAGTTTCATTTAAATTCTCCCGCAGCCGAGCCAAAACTAGCATCTGCCGCAAAAACAGTTGCATGGTACTAGCTTCTTGTTCAGTGTGAACTGGTGAGGTTTAAACGAAAACGCAAGAGGGTAACATGTCCTCAAGCTATTTCCTACTGCTTAAGTCGCTTGGCAATGGCTTGCACTTCTTCTATCGAAAGTTCTGTAATTTCTGCCGTATCCATTATAGTCATGCCTTTGAGTAAGCATTTTTGGGCGGTCATCACTGCCTTTTGATATTCTCCCTTTTCGATTCCCTGCTCGATTCCCTTTTCGATTCCTTTCGCCATACCTTGCTGATATAAGCGGTCTTTTTCGATGTCGTAGGTGAGCGCCATAGCCGTTATTTGTTTATCTAAAGTTTCATTTAAATTCTCCCGCAGCCGAGCCAAAACTAGCATCTGCCGCAGATATTTTTCTAACATTGTGGGATTGGTTTTTAGTTGCAATAAACGCTCGAGAACTTTGCGAATAACGTCTTCAGCCGTATCCTCTCCAAAGTCGGCAAGTAGTGCTAACATAATCTCCTCAGGAACTTGGGAAACGATAAACTCTTGATGAGCCACTTGATGAAATGAAAGTAGCTTAAATCCTCGGTACACTTCTGTGGGTTCAAGGCGAGAGCGCATTTTTGTAGGCTTTTCCCCTAAATAGTAGACAAGTTGCCTCACAGGAAGACCGTACTTTTTCTGCAAGATAGCATGGTACTCTTGCATTCGATATACCATCTTTGACTCATCGGTGGTCTGAAACTCGAGGTGTAAGATGAAAACTTCCCCTTCCTGCGTGGTGATGATGCGAAGAAAATCTGCTTCTCGTTCCAAGGTCGTTTGCAGTTTATCCTTGAGTTCTTCGCTTGTTCGTATCCGAATGCCTAACTGCTTTTCAGTAAGGGGCAGAAAAATCTGCCCGATATTTTCCTTGAGGATTTTATCGTACGATTGAGCAGCGGTTTTCTTTTTCTTCGGTAGCATCCGCAAAGATAACAACGGTGCAAAATCTACCACCGAGTAAACAAAATACATAACTGCCGCACAAGCAATTGCATAGTACTAGCTTCTTGTTCAGTGTGAAGTGGTGAGGTTAAAAACAGAGAAATGAAAGTTAGTAAAATACGCTTATCTGACCACTTTTGATCAAAGTCTTGATAACATTCGGATTTTCACAAAAAAAATTTAAAAGTTATCACAGAAAAAAATGGGAACTTGCCCTAGGGCAGACTATCCGTCATCTCTACCTAAAAAAAATACTTTTGCACATTGTTTTTAAAATGGGGACTTGCTCTGAACCCATCCATCTTAATACCTTTCGAGAAGTACATTTAACGCTGTTGCTGTGAGAGAAGCTTTGCTCCTATCTTACAATACATGCAGCGCTTTTTTAAGCAATATTGCTGCATAAGCTCTAAGGCTGCTTGCGTATCGAAAGCAGAGTTTAGGGAAACCCCTTCGGCTTCCCAAAGTTTAGTGAACTTATTTGTTTCTGGCTTCACATGCTCTAAAAGCTGCGTGGCTCGCTGTTTCAAGCCCTCATTTTGTTGGTAAATCCCTACCGCCATAAGCAACGGTGCTACCGTGTTAATGAGCAGATTATCTAGGCTTTGCTTGCCTAAAGCCCCGATAGTCCTTTTTGAAGGTTTTTCTGGGTAATAGTGTGTCTGCCAGTAGGGTGTAGGTATCCTCTGAAAGTACGATTGGATGGTTCTCACATCGTCTGACTGTAACACTGTAGAAAAGAGAAAATGCCTGCTTTGTACTAACGCAGCAAGCTGCGCCAAGCGTACCGTTGGAAAGTTTGCAGGGCGCATCCGTAGAAATTTCCAGCGGTGAAGGGTAAGCTGACTTTCTTCTAACCGATATTTTTTTTGTAGAAACGTATGTTCTGCTTGTAGTTTTATAAGATAGGAGTCTTCAAAGTTACCTTCTAAGAATCCGGCTTGTCCAAACAAAAGAGCCTCCACTTGAATGGGCTGGTCGGCATGTTTTTGCAGAATTTTGAGAGGTAGTTCCTTGGCGAGCGCCTCAAAAGGATCAGCATTAACCTTAAACCCCAAATTTCGACACAGTACTTGGTAAGCCGTTTGCTCCCAATCGCCTTTATTTTCTTGTTGCATCGCTAAAATTTCCGACGCTTTCCGCTCCAACCTGCTACTCAGTGTGGCATCGAGCATAGAAAGTAATGTAAGGCGTGGAACGTTCGGCAAGGAATCGCGGCAGGGGATTTTATACGTGCTATTTTGCAATGTTATATACTGCTCAAGCAGACTCAACGGCACGCTGTTTTTAATTGATATTGTTGGGATTTCCGAGCCATCGGCTCGTTTCACAATGCAATCGGCATTCCATACCACATGTAAAATCACGTTTTCATAGGCGGAGTCTTGGTCGTGCTGGTGCCTATACCAATCCGAAGCAGTTACATGCATTTCAATTTGCCCTGCCCACTGGATTTCGCCAATGCGGATAACCGCCTCGCTAAAATCGGGACCAGCATTCGTATTGAGCATACCGGCGTGTAGAATCGTAATGGGCTCTCCACTGACGGTTTTTAGAGCCGGTGCATTGAAATATTGCAATTGCCAAACTACGTGTAGGAAGTCCTCTTTAGGCAACATAGGTAGTATTAATTCAGCTTTGCGCGAGCAACCACCTTCAGCTTCAATTTTTGTTCGAGCGACAACGCCTTGGGGAACAAAATCTCATTTTCAATGCGAGAGTGCTCTTGCAAAACCGCCTCAAATGCTTTTAACTCTGAATACACCACCCGCGTGTACACACCTGTAGACTCTGAAATAGCGTATTGGTGGGTAAGCTGTCGGATTCCCAACATTTCATCGTCTTCGCAAGCGTGCGATTCCGACACATCGGCCAACGAGTAGCCCCGCATCGAAAAAAACAGTTTGGCTATATCGAAATGTAGTTCGGTATCGGCAGCAACTAACTGCTGAATATATTCGAATGTGGTGTCTTCTTCCTCGTGAATGTGGTGAATGAAGTCTTCGGCAAACAGAGGGAAAATAATTTTCAGGTCTTGAGCGATTTCCGGTGCATCAAAATATTCAGGGCGTATATCGGCAATGAGTTTTGCCATGTAAGGTAGCCTAGAGCGTATAAATGTTCGGTGTGTTTGTTTTAAATAATGAATAAGGTTTTGCAAAGATGCTTTCTTCATAATCGCAAAGTCAGGCATCTCTTGAGCGGTGTTCACTGCCAGTAGCCGCTCGATGACTTTCTGCAAATCAAGCTTTCGCTGTTGGCAAGTACCTTGCAAAGTAGCTTCTGGCGTTTGGTAAAAGGCAATCCCAAAAGAATGCAATACCGAAGCGAATTGGTAATTTTCCGATGCCAATGAGGCAAGCGTTTTATGTGCTAAGTTAATTTCCATAGAATATACTAAACCAAATATATCGCCTATAAGCTGTTAGCTGAAAAAGTAAACACAAATATAAATATACAAATCTATGCCAACATGAAAATCCCTTTCTCTGTAAGAATTTTCTTCTAAACTCTACTAACCTTTGGTATTATTATAAAAAAACTATGGAAATTCTCACGCAACTTACCCCTGCAGAAGTTTTACTTCTTCGCAATTTGGATAAAGCTTCCCTTAAAGAACTCTGCAAGGTCACTTTTATGGACCTGATTGTGCGGCAAGTACTGCAAATTGCCGACACTCCGGAACATGAAGAAGCGGAAGCAACCGCTGAAAATATCTTCATAGAAATTGGAAGCAGGTTTAACGAAAAAGAATACCACCCACATGAAACGCCTTTTCTTGCTCCTTACCTAAGAAATGACACTCTTAGTATTTCGTTAAAAGGATTGATTCGAGAAGCAGTCAACCGGTTAGACAGGCAACGAAAAAACTTTATTGCCCTTCTGCGAACAAGCCCCATGGTGGCTAAAGGGTTTAAAAACGGTTGGTGGTATCGGTTTATGAATATCCTTTCCCTTACCCCCGAAGGAAAAGAAATGAAAAAAGCCGTGGAAGAAGCTATTGAAGATTTGCAAACTCAACTGCCTGAACTTATCGAAAAAGAACCTCAACAAGCAACCGAACTCATTAAGCGCCTTGGCGGGAACGTATTCTTACTCGATAACTTCGATTTTCAAATATTAAACACCCTAGACGAAGGCTTCCGCAAACAGATTAGTATGTATACCGATTTATCCGAAATCGATTTTATTGCGTTCTTTTTATTAGTTGAAACATCGCTCGCCGCTATGAGTGTCGCTGTGGAGAGTATAGATACTGGCGTAGATGCTAGTGGAGGTTTTGAAGGCGGCATTGAGATTGGCTTCTAGAAGAAACAAAAAAGGCTTCTTTCCGATAGTGAAAGAAGCCATATTGGTGTGCTATGTACAGGATATTTATTTCTTTAAAATCTCACGAGAGATTACCAGCTTTTGAATTTCGCTCGTACCTTCTCCTATCGTGCAAAGTTTAACATCGCGATAAAATTTCTCTACCGGATAATCTTTCGTAAAGCCATATCCTCCAAAAATCTGAACGGCTTCATTCGCTACTTTGGAAGCTACTTCCGAAGCATAGTATTTCGCCATTGCCGATTTTTCCGTTACTTTCTTACCGGCTTGTTTCAATTCAGCCGCTTGGAAGGTGAGCAACCGAGCCGCTTCGATTTCGGTAGCCATATCGGCAAGTTTAAACGAAATCGCCTGGAACGAAGCAATGGGTTTGTTGAACTGATGACGTTCTTTTGAATAAGCTAAGGCATGTTGGTAGGCTCCTTCGGCAATCCCCAAGCTTAACGCAGCAATGGAAATACGCCCGCCATCCAATACTTTCATCGATTGGATAAACCCTTCGCCTACTTCGCCTAACACATTTTCTTTAGGCACACGGCAATTATCAAAAATCAACTCTGTAGTTTCAGAAGTGCGCATGCCCAACTTTGTTTCTTTTCTGCCAGCATAAAACCCTTCGGTTCCTTTCTCGATGACAAAGGCAGTCATACCGTGCGAATCACCTACTTCTCCGGTTCGGGCAATTACCACCGCAATGTTGCCACTTTTCCCATGGGTTATAAAGTTTTTTGCGCCATTAATCACCCACTCGTCTCCTTCTAAGCGAGCTGTTGTGCGCATATTACCAGCATCAGAGCCGGTGTTTGGCTCAGTAAGCCCCCAAGCTCCCAGCCACTCAGCCGTAGCCAATTTGGGCAACCACTTTTGCTTTTGTGTCTCATTTCCAAACTGTAAAATATGCCCCGTACAAAGCGAGTTGTGTGCTGCCATAGAAAGAGCAATCCCCGGATCAAAATGTGCCAATCCGGCAATTGCCGTTACATATTCTGAATATCCGAAACCAGAACCTCCATATTGTTCGGGCACTAATACCCCCATTAGTCCTAGTTCGCCTAGTTTTTTAAATACCTCTATCGGGAATATTTCTTTGTCGTCCCACTCATTGCGGTATGGCTC
>CAYMYI010000187.1:0-5492 GCA_964394585.1 uncultured Roseobacteraceae bacterium | reverse complement strand
GATAATTACCCGCTCGTATGCCATGTGCGATTTCACCCGATCGGCAGGGTGGATACCTCGGTTGTACCAACTTTCTGCATCGAAACTATCTGGGCAGTAAATTTTTACCAATCCGTTTTCTACAAACCACCGTGCTGACTCAATCAGCCCAAAGTCTTTGTTCTGGTAGTATTTCCCTTGAGAGGTAGGAAACGCAATCACTGGCACACCTGAATGACCAAAAACGAGCATTTCAAAATCTCGGCTTAAAAATGGAGTGTACCACTTAATGTATTCTTCTTTCATAAAAATATTGATTTAAGAGAGGGTAAAAATCGGGGATTGTTATCAATAAGGCAACGATATCGATTTGAATTCGCAAATTCAACAGGTAACCTGCTATTTTGCAGGGAATTTACCCTTGTTTTACACCATGATTCTTAGTATTGATACTTCTACCGCTGTTTGTTCCATAGCCCTACACGAGGTAGCTCCCCGACAACTGGTGTTTAGTACCACTTTGCAAATCGAACGGGCGCATTCTACGGCACTCACTCAACTCATTGCCTTCGCATTAGAACAATGTGGCATTGCTGCGAGCCAATTAAGCGCAGTGGCGGTAGCATCGGGGCCGGGTTCGTATACTGGTTTGCGTATTGGTGCTTCGGTTGCCAAGGGGATTTGTTACGCCGCCGATATTCCACTGATTGCCCTGCCAACTTTGGAATGTATGGCACAACGTGCTTTGCAGTATGCACACTTGCTTGGCACCAACTCGCTACTTTGCCCCATGATTGATGCTCGGCGTATGGAAGTGTATACAGCGCTTTTCACTCACCATTTAGCCGAACACTCCCCCACTCAAGCCAAGGTAATCGATGAACATTCTTTTTCGGAAATACTTGCACAATATCCCATTCTATTTTTTGGAGATGGTGCTGCTAAATGCCAGCCAGTGCTCACTCACCCTAATGCTCTATTTCTGCAAGGTATTACGCCTCATGCTGAACAAGTAGGCGAACTGGCAATGGGAAAACTCGCTGCCCAACAATTTGAAGATACTGCCTATTTTGAACCGTTTTACTTAAAGGCGTTTGAAGCGAAAAAGCCTGCGAAAAACAAGTTATTAGGAAAATAGCCCAAAATGTTGCGTATTTTTTTATTTATAGGGTGGATTGGATGCCTGTTGCCTCTTGTGGGAAAAGCACAAGAAGAACGCATCCGACAATATTACCAACAAGCCGAAATAGCCGCTCAACAAGCAGGAATTCCTCTTACGCTTACTTTTATTCAGCCAGAAATGGGGTTGGTAGCAGCTTCGCAACCGCTGCTTCAAATCATATTGGTACGGCATGGAAACCCTGCACTTATAAAAAAGGGGTGGGTAAACCGCAAAAAAACACAGGATTTTGTTCGTGCTTACGATTCCGTAGGGGTCTATCCACTGGCATTCTCTCCGGTAGCCATCGGCGATACTGAGATTGATACCGTATTGATGAGCAGCTTGTACCGTGCCCAACATACGGCGCATCTTATTTTTGGAGAAACGATGACCTACCAAGCCGATACCCTTTTTCGCGAATTTGAGCGGAAGATTATGGGATTTCCCAACATAAAGTTGCCTTTAAAGTTTTGGTTGGTGCACTCGCGTATTTTATGGCTTATGGGACTGAACGACGGCGACATCGAATCGTTCCGTGAAGCAAAAAAACGGGCACAACGCGCAGCAAAACGCTTGGAAAACTCCGCATATCGGCACGGTAAAGTAGTATTGGTGGCACATGGCTTTTTGAATCGGTTCTTACTGAAATATTTGCAAAAACAAGGTTGGACTTTGGTGCACAATGGCGGAAGCGATTACCTTGCGGCATCTCTTCTTGTGAAAACTCCCTAAATGTTTCAGTTACATACCGCCTAGGCAAGCCCCAAAAAACTATCTTATTTTTCTGCATACTCTTAACGCCCAAGTGGTTTACTTTGCAGCCTTTACAAATAGGTTATGTCTACTGCTAAAAAAAACCTCCCCCTTTGGAAAATTCGCTGGGCAAACTACGAGTTTTGGCCGTTTTATCTATTTTACGCGCCAGTCTATCCTTATGGCTTGCAACTAGCATTAAAAGCACGTTCATTCACTTACTTTACGGCAGCCAACCCCGGTTTACACTTAGGGGGCTTGCTCAACACTTCAAAAGCAGATACTTTGGCTCAACTCCATGCCGCATACGTACCTAAAAGTGTATGCCTTACCTTACCTATGGCATGGGACGAAGTAGAACAGCGCTTGGTTCAAGCAGGGTTAAGCTATCCGTTGGTAGCCAAACCCGATAAAGCAGAACGCGGAAAACAGGTAGAGAAAATCAATACTGCCGAAGAGTTAAAAGCGTACTTAGGCAATGTTTCTTATACAGAAGTGCTTTGCCAAGAGTGGATTGAGTACAACCTCGAATTGGGAATTTTATACTATCGAATGCCCGATACGGGCGTTTCGGGCGTAACTTCTGTTGTAAAAAAAGAATTCCTTACCCTCGAAGGTGATGGAGTTTCAACCGTTGAAACCCTAATTCGGCAGCACATCCGCGCACGTTTTCGGGAAGACTACCTACGCCAAAAATATGCTGAACGGCTGCAAGAAGTCTTACCCAAAGGGAAACGATTCCCGTTAGAACCCATTGGCAACCATAACCGAGGCACCACTTTTTTAAATGGGAATAGCCTGATTAATGCTGATTTGGTACGTACGATGGATCGCATTGCTGCCCCACTGCAAGGGTTTTACTATGGCAGGTTCGATTTGAAGGTAAAATCAGTGGAAGATTTGTACGCAGGGCAGCACATCAAAGTAATGGAAATCAATGGAGTAAACTCTGAGCCGGCACATATTTATCAGCCTGGTTACTCGTTATGGCAAGCTTACCGCGATATCCGCCTCCACATGGAAATCATTTACGATATCAGCCGAATAAACCATCGGAAAGGGATTGCCTATGCGCCTGTAGGGCAAGTGCTCCGCGAAATTGCCCACAACCTGTGGGGATGGTAACAGTACGCTAGTTTTCAGGAGCTTCAGAACGTTTCTGTTGTTTGCCTTCGCAATTTGCATCGATACAATGCCCGTGGAAATGCAAGGAATGTTCTGAAATTTTAAAGTGATAGACTTCTTCTACCATCTGTTGAATTTTCTGAATGCGAGGATCGCAAAACTCTAAAATCTTTTGGCAGTCTTTACAAATCAGATGATCGTGCTGGCGGTAGCCATGCGATTTTTCAAACAATGCTAAATTTTTACCGAACTGGTGTTTAGTTACCAAATTGCACTCCAGCAAAATATCGAGTGTGTTGTACACCGTCGCCCGACTTACCCGATAATTTTTATTTTTCATGTTGATGTATAACGACTCTACATCAAAATGCCCAGAGTTACCATAAATCTCTTCCAAAATGGCAAATCGTTCAGGCGTTTTCCGTAAACCTTTGTGTTCGAGGTAGTCGGTCAGGATTTTTTTTACTTCTTGCATAGTTGATTAAGATTGCATCGCCTTGCAAAATAAAAAAAGCCGAAGCCATTTTCAGACTTCGGCTCAATTTTGCAAAAAAACGCTTACTGATTCACCAAAAGTTCCTGCTCCAAAACAGATTCAATTTCAGGGATAGACTCGTACAGTTGCTTGTACGAATCGATGACAAAATATTTTGTTTGGAATTTATCTTTGATGTAGGGCGTCTTGTAGATTTGGGCAACATCGTATGGTACTTGTTCTGGAACTTCTCCTACACAATAAACCGATTCGCCACTCGACGACAAAATCCCTGCCCCATAAATGCGCAAGCCTTCTTGTGTCTGGATCAACCCGAACTCTACAGTATACCAGTACAAGCGCGAAAGAAGTTCTACCGCCCAGGCATCGTCAATATGTTTGAGCGCAATATGGCTTAAGCCTTGTAAAAAGTCGCAAAAATTCTGATTGGTCAGCAAAGGCACATGTCCGTATACATCGTGAAACATATCGGGTTCTTCAAGGTAATCGAGTTCTTCCATTTTTCGGAACCATGTACTTGCAGGGAATTTGCGCTCAGCTAATAGCTCAAAAAACTCTTTGTTCGGAATCAGCCCCTTCACTACGCTCACGTTCCATCCGGTGATTTGCTCCAGGCGCTCGTTCATTTCGTCAAAATGTGGGATTTTATCAGCCTCGAAGCCAATAGCACGGATTCCTTCGAGAAAAGCTTCATCGGCAAGCCCAGGGAGTTGTTTCATTTGCCGCTCATATAGCGTTTTCCAAACTTGGCGGGCTTCGTTGGTGTACTTTTCATATTCCTGTCTCATAACTCAAGCATTCTATTTTCTGTAATAAAGAAGTGTTTTTCGATTGTGTTTGCTTTAGGATAAGGGATTTTATTCTTTTCTACAAAGATATACAAAAAGATAAGATATTTTCCTAATAGTTGTTTTACTAACTTTTAACAAAGCAGCTAAATAAAAAACTCGCTCATAGTAGAGCGAGTTCCTAGCGGTTCATAAAACCGAGATTCCCCTAAAACCGAATACCAAAGCTAATGGGGTTAAGTTCGGGTAAGCGCGAATTATTGTCGAACAGCGTATTCAAATCGTAATTAAAAAATAGGCGAGGGTCAATTCGGCGGAAACCCAACTCAGCGGCAATGCCATAGCGGAATGGATTAAGATCAAAATTATCGTGGTCTCTATCCTTATCGCCATCGAATTTGATTTTTGTGTAACTCCCTAACCGATACCCTACATATCCACCCACTCCTACACGAAATAAACTGCTTCGGCTCCTGCCAAATTGGAACATCACTGGGAGGTTTACATACGAAACCGTCAGTTTGGTTTTTTCTAAGTCAAAATTTTCCATGATAAACCGAGTTGTAGTGCCATCGGTAATAATGCGTCGGTTGCCATTGAACATAAAGTTGAACCAATTGACCGAAACGCCATATTTAAAGTAAACCGAGCGCGCCAAACGTGTCCGCCATTTCCACGAAAGTGCCACATAACGTGATCCCCACGGCCGTAGTTCGTAATTTGTGTTCGTGGGGATATCCCCATCTTCTACGTAAGTATTCAACCCAAAATCAAGGCCGAAAAAGGAACTCGTACGACCAAAGCCACCACGCCAACGGCTTCTTCGTCTTCGTTCGGTGCGGTCACTCTGCAAATCTGATGAAAAGGACTCTTCGCGCTGTTTGCCTCGGAACGAGGTGGAAAACAGCCCCTCTTCGTTTTCAAATAAAATGCGTACACTGCTACTTCCTTTCGGTTCATTTACCTCAATTCGGAAAGCACCTAACTGTCGGTCTTCAACCTCTAACGAACGGCTCTCACGCTTTCGAGCAGAATCGGCATATACTTTTACTGATTCCATCAGCTTATTTAAGTCGAGGGTAGTCATCTGCGAAAGCGTCTCTGCATTTTCAGCAATAATGATAATCTGCCCCTTGTCTCCATAATTGATAATGATGGTATCGTTTGAGTTAGGTGCAGGAGCGGCATA
>CAYMYI010000186.1:0-5517 GCA_964394585.1 uncultured Roseobacteraceae bacterium | reverse complement strand
AACCAACAACCCGCCTTTTTTAAAACTCGATTTGATAAGCTGCCGCAACCTACTAATCTATTTTGGGCAAAACTTACAAAAGCACGTTATCCCGATTTTCCATTACGCCTTAAACCCCGAAGGGTATCTTTTCTTAGGGCGCTCAGAAACGGTAGGGCAATTCACCGATTTGTTTTCAACTTCGGAGGGCAAATACAAGATTTTCCAACGCAAGCGCGGTAATAACTTCCATAGCATCCGGTTCACGGCGTTTAAACCCAAAACATACACCTCGCCTAATTTACAACGCTCGGGTACTCGCACTATGGCGGTTACTCCTTCCATAGCCGATATGGTGAAGGAAACGCTGTACAATACGTACGAAAATCCCTATGTGATTGTAAACGATACCATGGATATTTTAGAGGTGAATGGCGATGTGAGGCAGTTTTTAGAGATAAAACCAGGGGCAATGAATGCCAACATTATCAAACTTGCTGTGCGCGATTTACAAATTGAACTTCGTTCTGTGGTTAGCAAGGCAATTCGCGATAACCGATCGATAAAAGGTGAAGCAAAACGAGTCAACGTAGCCAACAGTAAATCGGTTTACATTCGGGTAGCCTGCCAGCCACTCTTATACACCGAGCCTGGAAATGGGTTGTATGTAGTGATTTTTGAACAAATTGATATTCCTAAGAATATACTGGAAAACCGTGGAGACATCAACCCCGACGAGGAAAACCCTCGGATTTTGGAGCTAGAACATGAGCTAGCCGGTACAAAGGAACACTTGCAAACTTTTGTGGAAGAACTTGAGACTACGAACGAAGAACTCCAATCGCTCAACGAGGAGTTGCAGTCGTCGAACGAAGAGCTACAGTCTTCGAACGAAGAACTCGAAACCTCGAACGAAGAGCTACAATCTACGAACGAAGAACTCCAAATTGCCTACACAGAGCTAAAATCGGCAACCGACGAAATTGAAAAACAGGCAATCGCTCTTAAAAAATCGGAAGCCAATGCCAAGGCACTCCTCGACAATACGTTGCAGGCGTTTGTGTTGGTCAACAAAGACTATCGCATTATTTCGTTCAATCAGAAAGCCAAAGAACAAGGGGTAAGATTGTTCAACCGCGAAATGAAGATAGGCGACTCCATCATAGATTTTAACGAAGCCAATGAGTTAGAACGCTTCCACAAAGAATTTAACCGGGCGTTGCAAGGCGAATCAATAGAAGGCGAAAAGCGAGTGATAGGCGCTAAGGGTAAGGCGAGTTGGTTGCGCTATAACTTTACTCCGGTGAAAGATGCTGACCAAAAGGTTGAGGTGGTTTCTTACAGCAGCTTAGATATTACCGAACAAAAAGACATTGAGCGTAACCTCTCAGAAAACGAGCAACTCATCAATTCGATTTTTAACGTAGCCGATGTAGGCATTTGCGTAACAGATCAAGAGGGTAAGTTCGTGAAAGTCAACCAAGCATACTGTGATATTTATGGGTATGATCTTGACGAAATTATCGGGAATTCCTTTTTGATGGTAGTACCCCAAGAGCAGCACGAATATGCCACTAATTTGCACGATAAGTTTTTAGAAGGGCACCCTGAAAGTGCCGGAGAGTGGACAGTGCAGCGTAAAGATGGTGCCGAAATCCGCGTAAATGTAACAGCAGCTCGTTTAGTAACAGAGGAGGGGAAACGTTTTAAAGTAACTACCGTTGCCCCTAAATCGTCTTCTCAGGCAATAGAACATTAGATATATTCTTTTCCTCCATGTTCTTTGGCATCTTTTACAAACTGCCGAATCTGTTGTTCGTGATCTTTTTTGCAGATTACCAATACGTTGTCGTACTCTGCTACGATAAAATCTTCAAGCCCTTGAACTACTACGAGGCGTTCTTTAGGCGTTTTTACAATGCAACCTTTCGATTCGTATGCTAAAATATTGCCTTGCAATACATTGTGGTTCTCATCTTTCTCTGCCATGTCGTGCAGCGATTTCCACGTTCCTAAGTCAGACCAATCAAAATCGCTTGGCATAACATACACTTGTTGCGATTTTTCCATCACTCCATAATCAATCGAAACATTTTTGCATTGATAGTAGGCGAGTTTGAGTTCATGTTCTTCGGCTTCGGTGTAATATTTATCGTGCAATTCGGCAAAGGCAGAAGTAATCTCGGGGAGGTGCTCGTTAAAGGCTTTCAAAATAGCCTGCACGTTCCAAATGAAAATCCCTGCATTCCAAAGAAATTCACCACTTTCTAAAAAGGTTTGTGCCAACTCTGCATTGGGCTTTTCGGTAAACGTTTTCACTTTGTGAAGGCTCCCGAGGGTTTCGTCGCTCACTTGGATGTAGCCATAACCGGTGTCGGGGCGTGTTGGCTGAATGCCTAAAGTAACTAGTATATCGTTTTGGGCGGTTTGCTCAAGCACTTTTAAGATGGTGCGCTCAAAGTTTGCTTTATCTTGAATGATATGGTCGGCAGGGCTGATTACCAAATTGGCGTTTGGGTTGCGCTTAGCAATTTTATGGCTAGCATATGCAATACACGGCGCAGTATTTCGGCGCACTGGTTCGGGCAAGATTTGCTCGTCAGAAAGAAACGGCAGGTGTTCTTTTACCTGCTCTTTATATTGTTGGTGCGTAACTACATAGAGGTTTTCCGGGGGGCAAACGTGTTCAAATCGTTCGGCAGTTTGTTGTAAAATCGACTTTCCCGTACCCAGCATATCCTGGAATTGTTTGGGGAAATGCTCGCGGCTAAAGGGCCAGAAACGGCTGCCCACGCCACCAGCCATAATGATTACATAGTTGTTTTGGTTCATGGTTGTTTATGTGTTTTAGTTGGAGAGTCTCTTTGGGGAGTAGCGCCGAGGAGTATCTACAAGAAAACAATTTCGGTTACTACCGTTTTGCCAACGTTCTCGTTGATTTTCGCCGCAATAGGCTCGCGCATTAGCTGTAGCTCTTGCCGTAGTGGAGCTGAGTTAAGTTCTACGTATAACTTTTGCCGTTTTGCAAAAATACGTGTAGTACGGCGAGCTACGGTATCGCCCATCACTTCTTTCCATGCTGCTACCGTGCGGATGCGGTAGTATTGCCTGCCAAAGTCCGATTGGGAAATCACTTTGGCAAATGCCTCTTTCACGCTCAGCGTTTCACCCTGGCGGATGTAATATTGTTTTTTTTCAGGAGAGATATATTTCATAATCAGTTTCTACAGAAAAGTTGAGCTAGTTTGGCAAAATACGAAAATCTTTGGACTTGTTCCGAGTGGCGTTTGGCAAGAAGCGCCCCCTATAATTCAGTAAAATTGTACCGAATCATTACCGGAATGTTTTCAGATTTTCTGTAAAAAGAAGTATATTAAAATATAAACAGGAAAAACAGGAGGATTTTTTCATAATGGCACTTTTGCTTTGCAATTTCACCTTGTGTTTATTCCATTATAACAGATTGATTTTACTAACCTTAAGATATTCTCATGGTCGTTGCAACAGACGAAAGGGCACTGCGGGCGAAACTAAAAGAGGTATTTGGATACAGCCAGTTTAGAGGGAACCAAATTGAAATTATCCGCAACATTCTACAGCACGAAAATACGTTTGTAATTATGCCCACAGGCGCGGGGAAATCGTTGTGTTATCAACTTCCGGCTATCATGAGCGAGGGCACGGCGATCGTCATTTCCCCGCTAATCGCCTTAATGAAAAACCAAGTTGACCAACTAAACGCCTTTGGGGTAAATGCCCATTTTTTGAACTCAACCCTCACCAAAACAGAACTCACCAAAGTAAAGCGCGATGTGCTCGCGGGCGAAACTAAATTACTGTATGTAGCGCCTGAATCGCTCACTAAAACTGTGAATGTCGATTTTTTGAAACAAGCGCAATTATCATTCGTTGCCGTAGACGAAGCTCATTGTATTTCGGAATGGGGGCACGATTTCCGCCCTGAGTATCGCCGCATCAAAACCATTATTGAAGAGCTAGGCAACTTGCCCATTATAGCCCTTACTGCTACGGCAACCCCTAAAGTGAAATCGGATATTCAGCGCAACCTAAAGATGGAAGATGCAAACTTGTTTACCTCTTCGTTCTTTCGGAAAAACCTGTACTACGAAGTGCGCCCCAAACAAGAAAGCAAAAAGCAACTCATTCGCTTTGTACAGCAGTACAAGCATAAATCGGGAATTATTTACTGTCTGAGCCGCAAAAAAGTAGAAGAAATTGCCGAATTACTCAAAGTAAATGGAGTCTCAGCATTGCCCTACCACGCTGGTATGGAAGCCGGTGTCCGGATGCATAATCAGGATGCGTTTTTGAATGAGGATGTAGACGTAATTGTAGCAACCATTGCCTTCGGAATGGGAATTGATAAGCCCGATGTACGCTTTGTGGTACATTACGATACGCCCAAATCGCTTGAGGGCTACTACCAAGAAACTGGGCGGGCAGGTCGCGATGGGCTCAAATCGCACTGTATGATGTTCTACAGCCCGAAGGATATTCAAAAACTCGAAAAATTTAGTAAAGATAAATCGGTAACGGAGCGCGATAACGCTCGCTTGTTACTCAAAGAAATGACCTACTACGCCAAGTCGTCGGTATGCCGCCCAAGGCAACTGTTGCATTACTTTGGCGAGTACATGGACGAAGATTGTGGCGCTTGCGATAACTGCACAAAAAAGAAAAAAACCTTTGAGGGGAAGACACATGTGGAAATAGCCCTACAAGCCGCTCGGCAAACTGAACAACGCTTCGATATCGAGCACTTGGCAAATGTTATTACCGGTACTATTACAGAGTATGTAGAAAGTTACAGCCATAACACCCTCTCAGTATTTGGCAAAGGAGCCGAAGAAGGAAACGTATTTTGGGAGTCGGTAATTCGGCAGGCGATGATCCACAAATTTCTTCAGAAGGATAGTGAAGATATTCGCATTTTAAAACTAACCTCCGAAGGCGAAAGTTTCCTCCGAGAACCGTACAGCGTAACACTTTGCGAAGATCACGACTTTTCGCATGCCGAAGTAGAAGAAGAGGAAGAAAGCCCCACCAACTTACCCCCAAATGCCGAAGCATTCGATGCCGAGCTGCTTGAGCTGTTGCATGGTTTGCGCAAAAAAATAGCAAAACAAAAAGGCTTACCTCCTTATGTGATTTTCCAAGAAACCTCCTTGGAAGAAATGGCAACTTCGTACCCTCGCAGCGAGCAAGAGCTAGCGCAAATCAACGGAGTAGGCATGGGGAAAGTGAAAAAATTTGGCAAGCCGTTCATTGAGTTTATCAAGAAATATGTAGACGAAAACGATATTACTACCGTTGCCGATGTGGTGGTAAAATCTTCGGTCAATCGTTCTAAAACTAAAATTTTCATCATACAGCAAATTGATCGAAAAATCGATTTGGAAGACATTGCCGAAGCTAAAGGCATGTCGTACGAAAACCTTATCACCGAAATAGAAAATATTTGTTTCTCTGGTACGAAGCTCAACTTACAATATTACCTCGACCAGCTCATCGACGAAG
>CAYMYI010000185.1:0-5755 GCA_964394585.1 uncultured Roseobacteraceae bacterium | reverse complement strand
AGGTCCCCGCCAAGGAGCCACGGCACCTTCATAAATCGAAAGGCTCTTATCAGGGATAACCAAATCGGGGTCGATACCCAAAACATTACCAAAGCCTTCGCACTTTCGGCAAGCACCATAGGGATTATTGAAGCTAAAGAGGTTGATACTCGGTTCTTCAAACAAGATACCGTCGGCTTCGAACTTATCGGAAAAGGTACGAACTTCTTTTGCTTGTTGCCCTTGTGGGAAGATATGCAGTACGCACTCGCCTAACCCTTCGAAAAAAGCGGTTTGTACCGAGTCTGCCATGCGATACTGCTTATCTTCATCGTCGTGTTTCACTACATCGCGGTCGATAAGAATCAGAATTTCATCCTTCTTGTTGACTGATTTTGCCGTAAGTTCTTCGATTTGCTGTATCTCTCCGTTAATCAACACCCGTGTGAAGCCCTTCTGCAAAAGCAGCTGTAGCTCGTCAATAGGTTTTCGTCCTTTAGCAAGGTGTAGCGGGCATCCTACCATAAAGCGAGTGCCTTCCGGGTATGCCAATAAAGCATTTACCACATCGGTAACGGTATCTTTCTGCACTACTTCGCCAGAAACTGGCGAAAACGTTTCTCCAATCCGCGCATAGAGCAGCTTGAGGTAGTCGTAAATTTCGGTGGTGGTGCCCACCGTAGAGCGAGGGTTGCGCGTATTCACTTTTTGTTCTACGGCAATAGCAGGGCAAATCCCTTTGATATACTCTACTTCGGGTTTTTCCATACGCCCTAAAAACTGACGAGCATACGAACTAAGGCTTTCCACATACATCCGTTGCCCTTCGGCAAAGAGCGTATCGAAGGCAAGCGAGGATTTCCCCGAGCCGGAAACGCCAGTAACCACAATGAGCTGATTGCGCGGAATGGCAACGCTTAGGTTCTTCAGATTATTTACTTTTGCTCCTTTCACCAAAATATGGGTATGAGGATCGTACTGTTCTAGGTCGTTTTTCATTATGAGGTGGTCAAGAAATAGTGCGCACAATTTTGTAGGCAGATGGTAATCAGAAAAATCCTTATTCGACTTTTAGGTTTTGAAATGTACCTAAAATTTATCAGCATGGTGTTCATCCGCACCTATTTGCTTAAAGTGCCTCTGAAAGCGCATCGGCAGGTACGTTTTTTAGAAGAACTGGTACGCCCGAGCGATTACTGCCTTGATATTGGCGCAAATTTAGGATATTTCACCGTGCCACTGTCGCATTTGGTGGGGCAATCCGGAAAAGTTTGGGCAGTAGAGCCCGTTGCGTTATTTCGGGGGGTATTGCAAGAAAATGTCCGCTTGTTCGGAAAAAACAATGTAACCATTGTACCCTATGCCCTCGGCGATACCGACCATGCCACTGTACGCATGGCTACGCCCAATGTAGAAGGCGTAGTACGCCATGGCAGAACACAAGTGGTCGACGGGGAAAGTACCTTACAAGGAACCACAGAGTTTCTCCACGAGGTTTCCATGCGCAACCCACAAACGCTATTTGGTGAGTTGCCCAAAATCAATTTTATTAAATGCGATGTAGAAGGCTACGAACTACACATTGTCCCCCACTTATTGCCTTTATTTGAACAACATCACCCTATTTTAGAAATAGAAGCAGGCCCTACCACGCACAAAAAACAACTCATGGAGTGGTTACTCCCCCTCGGCTATACCGTACACTTCTTAAAAGATGGGAAACTGCAGCCGTTTACACTTTCTGATAAAAATGTGGAAGAGTTGTATTTTTTGCCTGACAACAGAGCCATAAAGTAGCCTAACGGCTATATTTCAACATCGCTTTTAGCAAAAATTTGCTTTGCTGCACCCACGAACGTTTTTCTGCTAGCGCAGCCGTAAAATAAAGCCGATACACTCTCAGCCCATGCGCAGTAGAATTAGCACACAATTGCCACCAATATTCTTGCAAGAACTTTTTAAAAGCCGCCCGGGGAAAATAACCGCACTTTTCGTTGGCTTCTATCAATTGCTCAAAATAAACTTGGGCTTGTAAAAGTATCTCGAAAGGTTGCTTCCATTCAAAATATGCAAGGTGCTGATGCAATTCTATGTGCTCGCTCGTAAGAGGAACACCCAATTTCTCCAATAAAAATCGATAAATACGGTGCGTATTTTCTTTTTGAAAACCTTTATCCTGATGGCTTATTTGCTTTGCATGAACACGGTATTTTATCAACTCTTCCGGAATGGTGTGAAATTGCCCATACGGAATCATCCTTACCCAAAGTTCGTAGTCTTGTGCTTGGCGAAACGTTTCGTTGTAGTACAGTTGATAGGTAACTAAGGCACTTTTTCGCAGCATCACACTGGGGTGAATGAATTGACAGCTAAACAATAATCTTACTTTCAACAAATTACTTTCACTGGGGTGTTTCCTAACCCCTTCTTGCTTACCAAAAAGCGCAGCCCATGAGCCACACAAAATAGTTTCGGGGTGTTGCTCCATATACGCAACTTGAGCAGCAAGCCGATGTGGGAGCGCAATATCATCAGCATCCATGCGAGCGATGTAAGTGCCTTTCGCTAACAAAAGCCCTTTGTTCAGCGATTGGGTAAGCCCCAAATTCGTATCGTTTTCCACTAAGCGAATACGCCGATCGGGCATTGTCCGAATCGTTTCAACCGTCTGATCGGTAGAGGCATCGTCTATAATGATGAACTCGAAGTCGGTAAACGATTGTCGCAAAATGCTTTCGATTGCTTCGGTAATGTATGAAGCCTCGTTATAGGCACACATCAAAACCGTTACCTTAGGGTCTGAAGACATTTTTTAAAGAGTGTTTAAACGCATTGAACCGATTTTGCTGCTGTAATAGGCGCACTTCTTTATCGTATTGAGTTTTTTTTGTTTGGTAGGCTTCTAGGAATTTCTGTTGTGCTACTTTGTACAGTTGCATATCAAAATGGTTTGCTTCGGCAATAAGGGCTTGGGTAGAAGGAGCGAGCGGTGTAGTCTTTTTCTGCTTGTTCACATTTTTTTTAGTGTAAGTGGGTAAATATTGCCAACCGAGCTGATCCTTAAACAAGATGAGTGATTTATCAAACTCCTCTAGCAACCCTACCAACATTTTTTCTGCATTCAGGTGCTGAAGTGCTTTTTGAAACATCGCCTCTGTACAAGGTTTCTCATACTCTTGTACTCCGCTCAGATGCCTTGTTTGCGCGTTGAATGCCCACGGAGCTAATCGTTCGGTTATATATTGCTCTAGCGAAATAGTTTCCTCTCGAATTTGCCGGGAAACCGCTTCGTTTCCTGTGGCTTTGCTGTAATAAAATTGAGAAACGAACCGATCTACCGGCTCGCGTAACATGGTCATATAGGTACATTCTCCTTTCAAATAAGCATGCATACCGTAATGCATATGGCCTTTCAACACGTTGATACTGCTTCGTTGGGTTTCGGATAATGTTTTGAATGCATCTTGTTGTGCAGTCCGATGGATGGTATAAACGCGCTCGCCGAGGT
Source organism: uncultured Roseobacteraceae bacterium (assembly GCA_964394585.1). Lineage (GTDB taxonomy): Bacteria > Bacteroidota > Bacteroidia > Cytophagales > Flammeovirgaceae > CAYUJH01. The sequence continues at coordinate 2,268 of CAYMYI010000185.1, read as the reverse complement.
TGCCGTATTCGCGTTCCAATATTTTATGGAGCGTATTGCCCCCAGCTTTGGGCAAATGGATAAATATGAGATTGTTACCTTCGTGCATGTCGTTGTTGGGCTTTGTAGAGGTTCCATTTCCATACCATTGTATTCCACAGCCCTTTGCGGGCAAAATACAGAAACGTTTTGTAGTTATAGACTGACCGAGGATTGTACCTAATCGCATTTTTCATATGAAGCAGTGCCGAATGGTACTGACGCTGGTCGAAGGCGGTAACCGCTTGCCGCACATGGATGTACGAAGCATCGTTTTGGTAAGGAGCTGCATACCGATTTTCTAAGGCAGCGAGCGCGGCTTCATCTTGCTCCATCAGGGCATTGGTGCCTTGGTTTCGCAAATCAGTTACTAGCGATTGGAGCACCTGAAACGCATATAATTTGCGCGGATTATCAATCGTTCGTGTAATCGAATTGGGCGAATAAATATAATGATACAAAGGTTCTTGTAGGTTTATACATTCAAACTGCTCGATGATATGGGAAAACCAATAATAATCTTCGCCACCTACCCGATCCCAATACAAATGATACCCTCCTATGGTTTCGTACACGGAGCGTTTCAATAAAAACGAACTTGGTTTCACGGGAAAATAAGTAGGGATTGCCTCGTAGATATCGCTGTGCGCACAGGGATAATTGGAACAAAACATAGCGTTTCCAACCTCGGTGTAAGCAATGAAATTCGTGCCACACACCCCTAACTCTGCATTAGTAGCAAAAGCCTGAAGCTGTTTCTCAAACTTATCGATACTGGCATAGTCGTCGGCATCCTGAAAGGCTATAAAATCACCGCTGGCTTGTTTAAAAAGAGCGTTACAATTGCCAACATAGCCAAGGTTTTTAGCGTGGGTAACAATTCGAATGCGAGCGTCGTTATATTGCTCAATAATTTCTAAAGAGCTATCGGTAGAAGCATCGTTCCCAATTAAAATTTCTAAATGAGGATACGTTTGCTGCAACATACTTTCGAGCGAACGCCGAATGTACTTTTCTGCATTGTAAACAGGCATTATCACCGATATGAGTGGGTGCGATAAACTCAAGGGGAATACGACTTACGAATACTACATTTCACAATAAATTTGAAAATAGGAAAAATTCCTGGGTTGTAATACCGAAAAAGCGTTCGACCGTGCAACAAAGCACCAAGTTTGACCCCCCAATGGGTATTGCGTGTGCTCCACTGCCATAGCGCCTCCCCAAACCGGTGTTCTAACAACACCGGACTTACCATACATTTTGAGCGATTGGCATCAAATATCTGCAAAACGAGCTGATACAGTTTTTTAAACGTAGCAAACTCCTGAGGGGCAGTTCCTTTCAGAAAAGGGTTGCCCTCGTGGCGTAATAAACTCAAAAAAGCGTTGTATTCCGGTAAAATATCGGCATAAAGCATGGGAGAAATTCCTAATGCTTGCAATACCTCTGAACGGATTCGGGTAACTACTTCGGCTTGCTGCTGCTGATACACTGTTGAAATATTGGATTCGTGCACTCGGTATTGCAATAAAACCTCTGGAATGATGGCAAGTTGCGATACTTCGGCAAAATCTCTCCAAAGTTTATAATCTTCCACATGCAAATAGGACTCGTTATACCGAAGGTGATGTTGCTTGATGACCGACTGGCGCATCATCACGGTAGGATGCCGCAAGTAGGTTGAAAATAAAAGGCGGTAGCGAATTTCTTCGTCAGAAGTACTAAACTGTACCACGTTTTGCGCCCTGCCAATATTTTGTAAAAACGTACCGCAAAGCCCCACTTGGGGGTTCATTTCCATAAACGAATATTGTTTTTCTAAACGCTTCGGCATTGCCACATCATCGGCATCCATGCGGGCAATGTAAGTGCCCTTAGCATGTTCAATTCCTTTGTTAAGCGTAGCGATTAGCCGAAGGTTTTGCTCATTTTTCAGGTAGCGAATCCGACTGTCAGAGTAAGAACGAATGATTTCTTCAGTGCTATCGGTAGAGCCATCGTTGAGGATGAGCAGCTCAAAATCGGGGAAGGTCTGCTGCAAAATGCTATCAATGGCTTCATGTAGAAACCGTTCGCCATTGTACACCGGCAGTAATACAGAGATACGTGGGAAAGAAGACATCGCTCAGGAAGCTAAAAGGGCTTGTAAATTATCTCGCAGCTCGATAATATCTATACTAAAAAGTTTACCTAGCGATAATCCATGCAAAAACGTTTCTTGCTCATCGACAGGATAGGCATTTTGCC
>CAYMYI010000184.1:0-5889 GCA_964394585.1 uncultured Roseobacteraceae bacterium | reverse complement strand
TTCCTTTATGCAGCAAACGTGTATGTTGTGGGTGGTCGCTCCCTTGGGCATGCACGTGCTGCTTTGGAGAAACCGAATCGCATTGAACATGCGCCATTCCGTTTTCTAAGGTTACATCTTCATAGCGGATTACAGTATCAGTATTGTGGGGCAGGGGAGCACCTGTCATTACTTCAAGGCATCCTTCGGTGGAGTTTTCTAGTTTTTTTTGGGGGCTGCCTGCGGCTTGAATCCCTTCGATTGCAAACAAACGAACGCCGGCTTGCCAGGCATCGTAGCTTATGGCAATCCCGTCCATCATCACTCGGTGAAACGGTGGGAAATCGCGGTCAGCTCGTATCTCTTCTTGCAGCACTTTACCCACACATAGCGGAAGCGGAAGCGATTGTGTGGCAAAACTTCCCAAGCATTGTTCTATTTGCTGTTCTGCTTCGGTTACCGATATAAGATTTTTATTTCTCATAGAAAAAAGTTACACATGTAATAGTTGCAATGGAATATTTTCATGATTATCGTGCAACTATGTATGGAGTTTTTAGTTTAGCATTAATATAAAACACTATGTAAGATATAAGCTTGTTTTCTAATGAAATCTATTATTTTTTCCACTACCATTTATAATTAAAAACGCTTATGAGAACTATCTTGAGTGCCATTAAAAACTTAAAAAACCAGCTAGAAGACTTCGAAGCAAGTGCAGAAATTGATGCGACACATGCCCTGCCTGTACCGGCAGTGGTGTACGTGCATTCGCGCGAGAAAGTACTATATGGCGAGTACTCTGCTTTAAGTACACTGGGCTATAAACCTGCCGATTTGGGAAAAGCCGGTCGCAGAATTTTGATGGATTATATCCATCCGGAAGATGCTGATTTTCGTGCCAACTTGTTTACCCATTTTGCTGAAAATGCTTCAAATCCATGGATTGGAACCTATCGGCTGAAGGGAAAAGACCAGCAATGGCACACAATGTTGGTGCATGTAGAAGTGCATACCCGCGATGAAGCCGATGAAGTAGAGCATCTTCTTAATATTGAGTTTGATTTGACACATCTGCAACAAAGTGAAAGTTACGTCGAAGTACTCGATCGTGCCCTTTGGAGTACCGTAACTAAGCGAGAGAAACAAATCATTCGGCATATTGCCGAAGGTTCACGCAATCAGGATATTGCCGAAGCACTCGATATTTCTTTAAATACGGTAGAAACTCACCGAAAAAACCTCTTACGTAAGTTAGGGATGAAAAACACAACTTCTTTGCTGTATTTTGTTACGAAATACAAGCTACTCGATTGATTTACACATTAAAAAAGGCTGCTTAATGAGCAGCCTTTTTGATTTTTCTTTCAGCATTTCAACACGTTAATTTTGGTTTCCTAAGATGATGGGCAGCCCGCTTTCGCCACCTCCTACAACAATCACTTTGGTGTTTTCCGATTTGGACAGCTCGAGCGTAGCTTCAATGCCTTTCCACTTCAGCAATTTATCGGAAATGCCCTCTGATACGATATCCTGAAATGCTTTAATCCCTTCTGCTTCAATACGCTTACGTTCAGCCTCTTTCTTCTCCTTAGTTAGGCGGAATTCATACTCTTTCGATTCTTGTTCTTGCTTCAGTTTGTTTTCGATAGCAGCTCGGATAGTGGGCGGTAGCTCTACGCTTCGAATCAGCAGTGCGTCGAGGTTCAAATTTTTATTTTTAACACTCGCTTTTGTTTCGTCAAAAATTTCCTGTTGAATATCGTCGCGGCGGCTAGAATATAACTCTTCTGGGGTGTATGTGCCTATCACTTTCCGAGTAGAAGAACGCACTTCCGGAATGATGATTTTTTGCAAATAATTTTGCCCAATCGTTTGGTGAATGGTGCCAAGCTGTGTTTTGTCGGGCGAAAAGCGCACTGAGACATCTACTTTAATCGAAAGCCCATTTGCCGAAAGTACCTCCATGCTTTCTTCAATTTCTTGGGTGCGGACATCGTATAAATACATTGTGTTCCAAGGGGCAGTAAAATGCACTCCTTCTCCGAAGAATTCGTCGGTTACGGTACCGCCACTAAATTTCCGATAAAGTACTCCTGAGTTTCCTGAGGGAATCGTAATCATGATATTATTGATCACCACTAGCAGTATTATGAAAGAAACTGCGGCGATAATGATAAAAGTTAATGATCTGTTGTTCATAGCATATTTTAGTTTATGAAAAATGGATTTATAATAATATACAATTTATCTGTTCAGATATTAGAGAAAAATCTGAATTTACAGAAAGATGGATTTCCCTGGCTAAAGTGCATGTAAATTTTCTTGCGTAGGAATCGAGATGTGCAAATGGTCGGCTGTACCGCTATGCCGCAATGTACCAAAGCCCATTAGCATAAAATAGCCTCGGACTAGCAAGTTCCGCAATTCGCTTCGGTTTTGGGTACGCAGGTCAATCGCATGGATGTACCCATCGGGCTGCACATAATGCATGGAGCGCTCCTTGGGAGGTAATCCCATGAGGCGATAGTCGAGTTTTTTACGCCCCATATCAGTTACTACCAAGTTCATATCCAAGAAAATTACAGTAGAAATGGCTATGCGCAAATGGGGGTGTAGCTTACGGAATTCGCTATGTTGCCGCTCCGATTTTGCATTGTTTTTAGAGAAGTTTATCACGCCATACCCTGTATAAAATAAGACCATACTCACAATGAGCAGGTACTGTATGCGCCGCATAGCGCGTGAAAGCTGCTTTACCCCTAAAAACCGTTTTAAGGCAAACCGAATGTATAGTAAAAGTAAAAAAGCGGTGCCCATCGCTGAGCAAAACAAGGCAACCCATGCATTTAAACCGCTAAATAAGTGCAGGAAAATAGCTCCACGAATCAGCAATATAAATGGAAGGGTAACTAGTAAAAACGCTTTGAGAAACAAGAAAATAATCCGCCACATATCACAAGAGGGTTAGCGTATTGAGTTTTTGATGCAATTGCACACCAGATTGAAAGTGGATCGTATGAAACCCAAGCGTTTTTGCTGTAGCAATGTTTGCCGCTGCATCGTCGATAAATAACGTTTCAGATGGCATAACACGGTATTGCTGCATCAGGTGCTGAAAGATGGCGGGGTCAGGCTTAATCAGTTTTACATCGCCCGAAACCACAATGCCTTCAAAGCAACTAAAAAGTGGATATTTTCGGTAGGCAACCGAAATAGTTTCTGCCGACCAGTTGGTAAGTGCCAACATACGGTAGCGTCCCGAGCGAGTAAGTGCATACAGTGCCTGTTCAGTTTCGGTAAAAGTGCCCTGTAGCATTTCTGCCCAACGTGTATGGTATGCCTCGATATGCGCACTGTACGTGGGGTGCTGTTGGCACAGCTCGGCAATAGCTTGGGCAAACGGTTTCCCTGCATCCATTTGGGCGTTCCAAGTTGGGCTACACACCTGCGTAAGGAAGTACTCCATTTCCTCTTCGTTCTCAAACAGCTTGCTGTACAAGTAGCGTGGGTTCCAATCGATCAGCACGCCGCCGAGGTCAAAAACAATGGTATTGATTGATTGCATATTCATGATTTTGAAAGGTTTTGCAAATAAATTAGGGGTTGGGAAATCTTTTCTCTATAACCGTATGTATATTTTTGTGAACAATCATTTCATCCATACTAAACTCCATTTCCTATGAATCCTTTATTGAAAGATACGTTCGGAACTCCTTTTGAAACAATCCCTTTCCCTGAAATACAAAACGGGCATTATTTGCCGGCTTTAAAAGAAGCCATTGCTGAAGGATTGCAGCAAGTAGAAACGATTACTAACAACGCAGCGCCGCCTACGTTTGAAAATACCATTGAAGCATTGGAACAAAGCGGGAAAAAATTAAACCGTGTCGCTTCGGTATTTTTTAACTTGCTGAACGCAGAAACAAACGAAGAAATGCAAAAACTCGCTTTGGAGATTTCGCCGATGCTAAGCGAATACCAAAACGATGTATTGCTCAATACACCGCTTTTTGAGCGAATTGCCCATGTTTGGGAACACCGCAGTGCCTTGAGCCTATCGGCAGAAGAAGAGCGCCTTCTCGAAAAGACGTACAAACAATTTGCACGCAATGGTGCCGCGCTAAACGATGAACAGAAACAGCAGCTCCGCGAAATTGGCAAGGAGCTTTCTCAGGCTACTATTACGTTTGGAGAAAATGTATTGAAGGAAACCAATGCATTTTTAATGGAAATCACTAACGAAGCAGATTTAGAAGGGCTGCCCGCTTCGGCAATTGAAGCTGCAAAAATGACGGCAAAGCAGAAGGATAAACCCAATAGCTGGGTGTTTACTCTACAATACCCTAGTTACATGCCCTTTATGACCTACTCCAAAAACCGAGTTCTTCGCGAAAAACTCTATCGCGCATTTGCCGCTCGTTGTTTTCAAGGAAATGAGTTTGATAACCAAGCCATCATTCGAAAAATTGTGCAGTTGCGCCACCGCCGTGCGGTTCTATTAGGCTATGCCTCGCATGCCGATTTTGTTTTAGAAGAACGGATGGCTGAATCGTCTCAGAAAGTGAATGATTTTTTGGAAGAGTTGCTAGCGTATGGAAAACCTGCTGCCGAACGCGAACTTGCCGAACTGCGCGATTTTGCTAAAGAACTCGATGGGCTTGAAACCTTACAGCGTTGGGACTACGCCTATTATGCCGAAAAACTGAAAATGAAAAAATTTAACATTGATGATGAATTGCTGAAACCTTACTTCCAACTCGAAAAAGTAATTGAGGGGGTATTTGGGGTAGCTAACCGACTGTACGGGTTGCAGTTTGCGCAGCGCGACGATATCCCCACATACCACGAAGAGGTTATCCCTTACGAAGTAACCGATGCCGATAATAATTTTATAGGAGTTTTCTATGCCGACTTCTTCCCCCGCGAAGGGAAAAAAAATGGTGCTTGGATGACATACTTTCAAGGGCAACATGTGGTGGCCGATACAGAGTTTCGCCCGCAAGTTTCCATCGTTTGTAATTTTACCCGCCCCACCGAAACATTACCTGCATTGCTCACCTTCAACGAGGTAACTACTTTATTTCACGAGTTCGGGCATGCTTTGCACTGTTTGTTGGCTAAGGGAAAATATAGCTCGCTAACAGGAACCAATGTGTACTGGGATTTTGTAGAGCTGCCTTCGCAACTGCTTGAAAATTGGGCATACGAGAAAGAATGCCTCGATACCTTTGCCCGCCATTACGAAACCGGTGAGCCAATCCCTGCCGAGTGGATCGAGAATATTAAAACCAGTGCCAACTATATGGGAGGCTACCAAACCGTGAGGCAGGTAAGTTTTGCAAGACTCGATATGGCATGGCACCAGCAAAATCCTGAAGCGAATGTAGACATTCACTCATTTGAAGAAAAAGCAATGAAGCCTACAGAACTATTCCCCGAAGTAGAGGGAGCGTGCATGAGCACATCATTTTCCCATATTTTCCAAGGGGGCTATTCTGCCGGATATTACAGCTACAAATGGGCTGAAGTGCTCGACGCCGACGCCTTCGAGTACTTTAAAGAACACGGCATTTTCAGCAAAGAAATCGGTGAGAAGTTTCGCAAGCATGTGCTTTCCGCCGGCGGAAGCGAACACCCCATGGAACTTTACAAGCGTTTCAGAGGGAAAGAACCTTCTCCGCAAGCCTTATTAAAACGTACAGGTTTGGTAGAAGCATAAAATGAGTAGCTGGGGCAAAAAACCGTAGCGATTTACATCAATTGGCCTTTTGCCCCCTTTTTGGCGCTAATCTTTTAGTATCCGTTCTTTTCATTATCTTTCCTAAAACTGAATAAACTGTATACCTCATGCGCGAAGCTGCTTTTGTGAAACAAAACCAAGAACGCTGGAAACGGTTCGAAAAGCTG
>CAYMYI010000183.1:0-6084 GCA_964394585.1 uncultured Roseobacteraceae bacterium | reverse complement strand
CGCGCTGTACTCGGTGCACGCCCGATTCGAACTTTAACTTCCCGTAAACGTCTTCGCCTTCGATGTTTACAATCATTTCTTTGTAGCCTCCTGAAGTTCCTTCGGTATAGTCCATTACACTCATTTTCCAGCCCATTGCTTCGGCATAACGTTCGTACATCCGTGCCAAATCGCCGGCAAAAATTGCGGCTTCGTCGCCCCCTGCGCCTGAGCGAATTTCCATAATTACGTTCTTACTATCGTTCGGATCTTTCGGGATTAGCAACACTTTGAGGTCTTCCTCTACTTCTCCTTTTTGTTCTTGCAAAGTATCCAGCTCCATTTTCGCCATCTCGCGGAACTCAGGATCTTTTTCTGTGGCAAGCAACTCTTTGGTACTTTGTAAGTTATCGAGGATGTTTTTGTAAACTTTATATTTACTCACAACCTTTTCTAGTTCTTTATACTCACGGTTAAGTTTTACGAATTGCTTCATATCGGAAGCAATTTCCGGCTTCACAATTTCAGCACTTACCACATCAAAGCGGTTTTTGATGGCTTCTAGTTTATCTATCATCGTTATTAAATTATATGCACAATACCAAGCAACTAGGAGTGAGCTTCACTCTGTTTGCCTTTTTGTGCAAAGTTATACATGATTGTTCACATCTGTGTGTATTACAACAAAGCTACTGAATGAATAAGGAGTTTTGCCCCAAACTCGTTCAGTAGCTTAAAATTGGTCGATAGTGGGTTATTTATCGCGTCCTAAATTTTTGATGGTTTGTTCTCCGTTTTCGTTCCATGCACGCTGTACCACAGGCTCAATATCCTTGTATACATCTTTTCTTTTTTTGTGGCGAACTTCTCGTTTTTTGCGTTGGTAGCCGTTCGGCTGCATGATGTCGTAATATTCTACCCACAATTCAATTTTTTCACCTTCGTGGTACTCTCCTACTTCTTTCAGTCTGCCACTTTCGTAGTACGACATGTACATTCCTTCTCTTTTACCATAATGAATGGGGATTACCTCTTTAATGAGGCGGGTATCTTGCGGGTATGAGGTAATTACCGACTCTTTAGGGAACCCTTTATTCCATTTCGTTTTATCTAGTAGGTCGCCATTTTGGTGGTATCGTTCCCAGCGCCCATGTTTTACTCCTTTATAAAAATAGCCTCGTTCAATTACATTTCCTTCGTACACTCGCTCATATTTTCCATGTAAGGGAACGCCATCTCCTTCTGAAACACTGCGTACACGTACTATATCTTTTTTTTCAGAATCGTAAATATATTTTGCATATGCATATGGGTTCGGGTCTTCATAATCGGGGAGTAAGTAAAACCGAATGAAGGTTACTTTACCGTTTTTTACAATCTTGATGGTTTTCTTCTTGCATTTATAGCCATAGAAAACATTTTTCTTCCGCCGTTTCTGTTTTTCTTCCTTCTTTTTCTTGCTGAAAGACCCTGGGTTTAGCTCTACTGTCGGGCGTGTACTTTCCGATACTTCTAAGTCGACTGGAGGAGTCGTGGTGTTATCTTGTGCGATAGCGGCACAGCCGAAGAAAAATAGTGATGCGATGAATAAGCCAATACGCATAATTAAAAAGATGTTTTTTCGAATGATGTTTATTGCTTTGAACTGTAATACAGATTTCGTTCCGGTTACCCCCTTACAGCTTGCAAAGATACGATTTGGTAGGGCAACAATTTACACCGCCTAGTATGTTCCTAAGCGATGTAAACGATTGTAAAAAGTAATACGATGCTATTCGTAGTTACCGTTGTCGTCTTTAATGGGGTCGTCGTCGATGCTGCCACCGTCGCCACTATTTGGCGCTGGTAGGGAGAAATCGCCGCCACTGTTATAAATACGGACTCTGTTGAGGAAATCTTGTATGGCTCTATCGACTCCGCCGGTTGCCGGAGTCTTTGCTTCTTTGATAGGCGCTTTTTCTTTTTTCAAAGCCTCCATGTAGTCGTTATTATCTGAGAACGTTTTAATATCGTTCTTATCAATTCCAAAGTAGTACTTTTTGCCTCCTTTGGTTTTGAGAATAATATGAGCGGTTTGCCGATTATCGCCCATAGGAATTTCAATAACCCCTTCTACGTACGACTCGATTTCTTCTTTAAAAAGACTAGAGAGCCCAAGCGTTCCGCCAACGCTATAAAAAGCTCGGTACTGTGGTGCCCAACGGAAGGTTACATCGGCAAACACGATTCCTCCTCGGTAGTGGTCGTACACTTTATCGCCTTTTTCTACTTTGCGTAGTTCGCGGTTGCTTACAAAGGGTGCGAGTTTCTGAATAAGCATCTTTTTCGTGTGCTTGATGGGGTCTTGGTACGCATCGCGCTCAAACCCTTCTTTGATAATTTTTTCTAGCGTGCCACTCACAGATACATCGAGCACTACCATCGCTCTGAACTCATAATTCTGCTTGTTGAGGTTTACTCCTCCTATTGCCGAAGTTCGGAATAGGTAGTTTTCATTAGGCTCCAAAAACTGCATTTCGCCTTCGTAGCCCACACTATCATATTCAAAGCTGTAAAAAATGCGATTCCCTACTTCGGTTTCTCCATCGAGTTTCGCAGTAGGAGCCGCTTGGTATCCTTTCTTTTCAGGCTGGTAGCGCAGTTCGCCCGTGCCTTTAAAAATGGGCTGCCCCCCTGCCCACTCGCGCTTATATTGCACAAATGGTGCGTACAATTGCTTGAACTGGCTTAAGTATAAGCCGGTTTGTAGTTCTGCGTTTGAGTTTCCATCTTGTAGATTATCTACCTCTATTTTCACTTCGATTGTATCGTTATTTTCAAACTTGAACCAAGAATTATCGGGACGGTTGATGGCTAGCTTTGCATTGCCATTAAAAATTGGGTAGGGTACATGATCTTGTACTTCGACCTCTCCGCCATACTGAATCCCCGGCTGAATGATGAATTCTTGTTCATCGGTAATTTTGCCGTGAGCAATAATGCGGAAACCTCCTTCGGCATTGCTAGCATACTGGTCATTTTCACTTTCTTCTTGCTTCTTTCGCCCTCTTGCCGTTGCTACCGAGGTATTCTTCGATAGGTTTATCACATCGCGGTCGCCAATGGTTAGATCGAGTACATACTCTTCGCCCCCGTCGTTTACGTAGGTATACTTGCCGTGCCCGGTAAATTTACTACGAGAGATGACCCCCACCGTAGCGTCGGTGATTTTATGATACTTCGTAATTCGGTTCATGATGATGGTCGCATTTTCGAGGGAGTCCATTTGTGCCTCTTTCCGAATGGTTACTACTTGACCATCGGGCAAGATATCGACGTTTGCCACCGGGATTCGTTCTACACCACGTACGGTTAGGGTATCTTGGTCGATGTCGTAAATCGCATCAGTACCATCGAAGAAAAGTTCTTCTTGGAAGCGATTTCGCGAAGTAAATGTGGCAGGTTCGCCCGTTTCACTTACGCTCATGATGAACTTATTATCGGCAAGGTTCCAAAAACCTTCTTGTATATCGGTTTGGTACTCTACATAGGGGAAGCTAAAGGTTTCTTGCTCGTAATCTTCAGAGGTAAACTTAGCGAGCGATTCGGCAATGCTGTAGTCAACCTTTACATTTTTAGCTGCTACCGAAGGTTTTTCAATCCCTAGGGCTTTCGATTTAATGATAAAACTACTGTTTCGGCTCACGTAGTCTGCCTCGTTGAAGTCAAAGTCTTCCGATTGATTCAAGTATTGCGTACTTTCCAAGGTTCCCCTTCCCTTCAGGTCGGCAGGAGTGAGCGCCAATACTCCGTTGAACAATGTACTATCCACGTTATAGATACTAAACGGCGAGGCTTCTTGTCGCTTTTTCTCATTGGCAGTACGGCTAATCAGTAGCAGGCTGTCTTGTGGCACAAGCCATCGCATTTGAAAGTTCTCCATTTCGACTACCGGATAGCTTGCCCCTGTTTTGTAAGGTCCTGCATCTATAGTGCCTTCTAAACCTTTCCATCGGCTGCCGCGAGAATCGGTAATAACGGAATCGGGATAATAGACAAACTCAGCGGAGTTGAAACTTCCTGCCAAGTAGGTTAAATCACCATCGCCCATGATCCCATCGTTATTGAGGGTAATGGTGCCTTGGAACCGGTTTGTATTGTCGTCAGAAAAATCGTAGAGTGGATACCCTGCTGTTTGGTAGGCTTCCTCCGCATCGCTGGTGGTAAGATGAGTAAAGCCAAGCGAGGCATCGTTATTGGTTTTGACTCGCTCGGCAAAGCGAGGAAAAATGCCTGATTCGAAGGTGCCGGGCATCTCCTCGGCTAGTTCGAAGCCAGAGTCGAGTTGGAAAAATACTTTTTCTTTTATGTAGGCTTCGTGCCCTCGTATTTCTTCTCCATCAAAATAAATAAAGCCTTTTGTGCCTGCTACGAACTTGCCTTTTAAACTGCCGGTACCTTCAGGGTCGCGGTGGTCTAAGGAGTCAACCTCCGTTTCTATCATCCCTGATTTATTGTTCCGATCGGCAATGTGAAAAGCCCCAGAAGTATTCTGAATTCCATTAGGGGTAGGGACTCGCTTTCCCGAAGCGCTATCGAGGACCAAGAAATGGATTGACTGAATGCTATCCATGTGCAAGATGTAATTCTCGTAGTCGAGGCGCATCCCGTTACCCTCAAACACAGTCGTATCTACCTGTACAGTACCATTAAAGCGTGTCTCTCGGTTTTTACCCAAAGCAACTTTTCCTTCTTCAGGGATGGCTTTTACTTTCATGGTATCACTTACTACAAATTCCTCTACCCCATCCATACTTAAATAAGCACTATCTTTAACCGATATTACCGCATTAGGTCCTACACGATTAGTATTGCGCGAGCGGATATCATACATGTCAAAATCTTGTTTATTCCTTTTGAAAGGGATTCCTTGTGAACGCGATATTTGCGCATCCATCATGTTCTCATAAGATCGTACATAATGTACGGTTTTCGGCTTAATTTGCACGTAAGCTGTACTATCGCGATTATCGGTGTTGGTAACATAAAAATCCACAAAATTTAATGATGCCAAATACTGCATAGTTCCGCTAATCACTTCGGGAGATTGTTTTGAGAATTCGGCGAGTTCCATAATCGAAATTGCGCCTTTCTGATTTTGCGTTTTGTAACGATGGCGCGCATACCCTACCAAGAGTTTTAAAGGATGGAAATTATACATAGTACCCAAAGCAGCATACCGGTTCGGGTGGAAAAAGTCTTTGGATTCTACTACTAAAGGGATGACATCTTTCGATTGTAAAATAGCAAGACTGATGCTATCGCTTTCTAGATCCCACTCTACGTAACCGCAGGTAATTTCTACTTCGTGGAAAGTGCTCTCAAAGGGGAAATCGCGGAAGGCTCCTTTGTCTTTTCGCATCCGAACCACCTTTTGGGGCTGCATGTGGTATTTTAAGGCTACCGCTCTATGGTAAATGTAGTGGTTGGTGGTATCATCGCCTACGTTGTAGAACATCCATACTTTTGCCTTAGGGCTTACGATTTTATCCTCTTGGAATGAGAAGCCATCGCCAGAAACGGCTCGAAACTTTCGTTTTCCATCTAACATAAGCTCAATGGTTGCCATTCCGGCATTGCATGCATCGCTTGTCATACGCTGCCCAATCATGGAAAACCCACCATAGTAAGTTACATTTTCGGCGAAGTTTTTTACTTCAATATTGTTATTGTACGATTTAAACTTAGGAAATACGGCTCTTCTCGGATGATTATTGTACCGATGGTTATCCCAAACGAACGTACCGGTTACAGCCGAATCGAACCGAGATAAATTATACATAGTAGCGTTCTCTGCCTTAAACCGAGGCGAGCGTACACTGAACGAGTAGATGTCGAGGTCGCAATACACACTATCAGGGTTGATGCCGGGCGCACTCCAGTGGAAACGGCCGCCATCTGCTACAAATTCTTCGATGCTAGGTAAGTACGAACCGGATACTCCTTTGATTTCTACCGTGTCAAACCGAGTTTCAAATGCTAAATCGGCTTTATCAATCGAAATAAAATAGCCAACTGCTCTAGGCACCACAATCGTAGGGGAACACGAACCTACCGAAAGTTCTG
>CAYMYI010000182.1:0-6094 GCA_964394585.1 uncultured Roseobacteraceae bacterium | reverse complement strand
TAGGGCATCCTCTGCAGCAGCCGAATCTTTCATCATCCGTAAACAAATGCCGAACATGGCTTTTGCATACTGTTGGTAAAACTCATATTGAGCTTCTGTATTTCCGGCGATACAACGCCGGACCAGTTCTTCATGTAGTATTGCATTCATGTTATATAGATAGTGTGCAAGGGAAAAGGTTGCATCTTAAAAAAAAATATTTGCTAGTTGCAGCAACTCAGAAAGCCCTTGCGTATTGAGAAGGATTTCACGAAGTTCTTTACCCAAAATTTTTCCAGCTATGAAACGTAGAATCCATTTTTTAGTGCTTTCGCTTGGGCTTTCCCTGGGCTTTCTGTTGCAAGGATGCGAAGATGAAAGTACGTGCACATTTACTTATGTAGGCTATGAGCCCGTTTACATGTCGTTTGAAGAACTCCGCAGCGCAGTTCGTTCTGAAACCCCGCAAACTGTTCAAATACCCGGTAAAATATATGTGTATAAAGACTATCTGCTCGTAGGCGAAGTAGGAGAGGGGATTCATATCATTGATAACTCGAACCCTAGTGCACCGATACCTCTCAATTTTATCAACATCCCAGGAAATGTAGATATGGCTATCCGCAACGATGTACTTTATGCTGATAGTTACATTGACCTTGTGGCAATTGACCTTACCGACCCGATGAATCCGCGAGAAATCCATCGGGTAGAAGATGCCTTTCCATATGCTAATGTAGTACTCCCGCAACGCCTTCCTGCGGCGAACCCTGCTGTTTCTTTTTTTGTAGACCCGATTATGGCAAGTGGTTTCGACCCTTCCAAAGGCATTTTGATTGACATGAAAGAAACAGAAATTACCCGCGAAATGCCCGAAGGGTGCGAAACAGGAAATCCACAATATCTATGGACTGACGACATGGTGTTTATGCTAGAAAGCGCATCAGCCTTCCGAAACAACGTTAACATGGCTCCTTCGCAAGGAAATACTGGGGTAGGGGGTTCTATGGCGCGCTTCACCATTGCCGCTGATTTTTTATACACTGTAGACGACTACGCCCTTCAATTATTTAGTATTCAAACTCCCCAAACACCGCAGAAAAGTCAGCGCATTGAAATCGGGTGGGGAATTGAAACCATCTTCCCCTACCAAGATAAACTCTTCATTGGGTCGCAAACCGGCATGCATATTTTTGATAACTCCAATCCTGAAAAACCCAGCCTAATGTCTTCGTATGAGCACATACAAAGCTGCGACCCTGTAGTGGTACAGGGCGATTTAGCGTATGTAACTCTGCGCAGTGGAAATCTATGCCGCGATGGGGTCAACCGGCTCGACGTAGTAAGCATCGCCAATCCTTATGCTCCCAAACAAGTAGCAGAGTATCGAATGCAGAACCCTCATGGGCTGGGGATTGATGGTGCCAATTTATTTATATGCGAAGGTGAGTATGGGTTAAAAAAATTTGATGCTACCGACCCCTTAGCCATTGCTAACAACCTAACGCTCCACGTAGAGGGAATCCATGCCTATGATGTAATCCCTTACAACAATGTACTGATTATGACAGGCAACGATGGCATCCATCAATACGATTACAGCAATCCAGAACAGATTAAACTCCTAAGTACCATACCTGTAGTGCGTAGCGTAGAATAAATCATTTCTAACTTGGAAAAGAAACCATTTGCTATGAAGCGTTTATGCCTGTTGATATCACTATGGTGCGGTATAATATTGTTAGCCCGAGCGCAAGAGTCCGATTCGCTGAATGTGAAGCAGTCAGGGTTTTTCTTGACCCCCCAACTAGGAGCGACTCTTTTCAAAGAACAAGAGTTTTCCATGACGAACAATACGGATTACACCCTCATGGCTGATTACTCCTTACGGCTTGCGCTAGGGTATCAATTTCAACCCGAAATTGCTATTGGTGTAGTTGCAGGCTTAGAAGAAGGCGGTTCATCCGTCCTTCTTCCTTTAGGAGGGTATGCCGAAGGGTTTTGGGGGCAATCGAAGGTGAAAGCCTACTATCAAATAAGTGCGGGGTATATGTTGCCTGCCAGTAGCAATACAGACCAAGTTTCGTATGAAGCCGGTTCCTTCTATGGCGCGCGCATTGGTATGTTTGCGAGTAACGCAAGGGGAAATGGGGAGCTTTTACTATTGTTTGGCTACCAAAGGCAATATTATTCGAAGACTAGGCATAACGTATATCAGTTTCCGGGAGTAGGTGATTTGACAGAATCGTTTCAGCTTAATCGCTTTTTTGTGGGCGCTGGGTATCGCATTATCATCGCTCAAAAATGAAGTTGTTTTAGGTAGGCATGCAACCGATTGCAATGCTTAAATGATAATATAATTAAAGGTTTTTGTATCCTTTTTCATTTTCATAGTTTTATTCAAAAGTCCCTTTTAGATTTGTCGAGTAAACAACACGCAACACGAAGGAAACTAATCAAATCGTTGTGGAATTTCTCGACAAACACATTGAAGCGCTGATTTTTTGTTCGGTAAACCCTTTGAAAATTACCGAAATTCAAGAGTGCCTGAGTGCGCTTTTCGATGCTGAAGTTCCAATAGAGGATATTCAGCAAGCTGTTGACAAACTCATAGCGCGCTACGCAGTTGATGATTTTTCCCTAGAAATTGTCTTCGCCGGAGGCGGCTATCAGTTTATGACCAAGCCTTCCTATCAAGAAACGATAGGGCTTCTATTAAAGCAAACCTCCAAAAAAAGACTCTCCCGTTCAGCATTAGAAACTCTTTCTATCATTGCTTACAAACAGCCGGTATCGCGCCCCGATTTGGAACAAGTTCGGGGTGTAAATTGCGATTACGCTCTAAAACGGCTGCTCGAGAAAGAGTTAATTGAAATTCGGGGGAAGTCCGATTCAGTAGGAAAACCCCTTTTGTATGGCACTACCGAAAAATTCTTAGAATATTTTGGAATTAACAGTATAAAAGAGTTGCCTACGCTCAAAGATTTCGATTCTGAAGAAAATCAAATTGGTACGCCTTCCGAAGAATAACTCTAACACCCACTATACCTACACACGCGCAGTGATATAAATCATTTTTATAACCTTAACCAACTTCTATATTGTGATGAAAAATTCAGCAAGTTCACAACAAAACACCACTGAAATGCAAACAAACCTAAGATCATTACTAACCAGTCTTGAAGACATGGGGATCGAACAAATTAAAGGAGTCCTGTGGAATTTAACTCCTGCAGAACTTATTGAGGAATCGGTGCGCAACCGCGAAGCGAAATTGGCAGATACTGGCGCATTAATGGTAGATACCGGTAAGTTTACCGGCCGCTCGCCTAAAGACCGCTTTATTGTAAAAGATGACTACACTGCTGATAAGGTATGGTGGGGAGATATCAACATTGCCTTCGACCCGGATAAATTTGACCAACTATATGCAAAAATGGTTAAGTTTTTAAGTGGAAAGCGCTTATACGTACGCGATGCTTATGCTGGTGCTGACCCCGACTACCGTTTGAACCTTCGCGTAATTGATACTCAAGCTTGGCACAACCTGTTCTGCTACAACATGTTTTTACGCCCTTCGGCAGATGACCTTAAAAACTTTAATCCGGAGTTTACCATTTTAGCCGTTCCAGAGTTTATGGCAGATCCTGAAATAGACGGTACACGCCAAAGTAACTTTGCCATCATCAACTTAACTAAGCGCGTTATTTTGGTAGGAGGCACAGGTTATACAGGAGAAACTAAAAAAGGTGTATTTAGCGTATTGAACTTCTTACTACCCGAGAAAAAGCAAGTGTTGGCAATGCACTGTAGTGCTAATATTGGGCAAGAAAATAACGATTCGGCGATTTTCTTTGGGCTTTCAGGCACAGGAAAAACCACGCTTTCGGCAGACCCGAACCGTATGCTTATCGGCGATGACGAGCACGGGTGGACAGACAAAGGGATTTTCAATTTCGAAGGAGGGTGCTATGCTAAAGTGATTGATTTAAGCCGCGAAAAAGAACCACAAATTTACGATGCTATTCGCTTTGGAGCTCTTCTGGAAAATACGCGCTTTATTGAAGGCACAAGAACAGTTGATTATGAAAATGATGAGGTAACACAGAACACGCGCGTATCGTACCCGCTATACAATATTGATAACATCGTTGAGCCTTCTGTAGGCGACCATCCTAAAAATATTTTCTTCTTAACCTGCGATGCATACGGGGTTTTACCTCCGATTTCAAAGTTAACCGTAGGGCAAGCTATGTATCACTTTATTTCAGGATATACTGCAAAAGTAGCTGGCACAGAAGCCGGAATTGACGAGCCAGTGTCTGTATTTTCTGCGTGTTTCGGAGCGCCTTTTATGCCTTTACACCCAACGCGTTATGCTGAGTTATTAGGGCAAAAAATGGGAGAACATAAAGTAAACGTTTGGCTGGTAAACACAGGGTGGTCAGGCGGAGCCTATGGCACAGGCAGCCGCATTAAGCTACGTTATACGCGTGCCATGATTACCGCAGCGTTAGAAGGTAAACTCGATAGTGTGAAGTGCAACCCTCACCCTACATTTGGTGTGTTAGTACCCGAAACTTGCGAAGGAGTACCTACAGAAATTTTAGACCCGCGCAACACTTGGGCCGATAAAGCCGCTTACGACTCTAAAGCCGATTTCCTAGCACGCGAATTTGTGAAGAACTTCCAGAAGTTTGAAGAATTTGCGAATGAAGAAATTATGAATGGAGCTCCTAAAGTAACCACTTCGGTATAATCTAATAAAACGTTTTCTAAAGCCATCCTCTACAAAAGGATGGCTTTTTTTATGCTGATATTTTAGAATAAACTCCCTTGGATAGGTTCGTTGGAAGGAAGGATAAGATTCGGCGTATCGTTTTGTATGTTGCCTACTGCACGAGAAACCGCGTAGCGTGTAAGTTGAGTGAGTGTATTGGTATGAAGCCATTCTTGTATGGCCGAGGTATCTTCTTTTTTGTTAAGCCATTTTTTCCCTTTTTCGAGTGAAAGTAAAATGGGCATACGGTCGTGTACTTCAGCGGCTACACCTTCGGCAGGGCGAGTAAGGATTGTAAATGTGTAGAGGGGTTGTTTTCCTTTGTTCCAGATTTCCCATAAACCTGCCATATAGAATGGCTCCTTCGAAGGCAGCAGAATACGATAAGGGGTTTTAGTTTTTCCGTTGCCAAGCCATTCGTAGTAACTATCGGCAAGTACTACACAACGCTGGTGGCTAAATGCAAACTGAAAAGAGGGTTTTTCCGCTACAGTTTCTAAGCGGGCGTTAATGGCTCTGCTGCCCACTGAAGCCGATTTTGCCCAACCTGGCACCAAGCCCCATTGGTATAGCTGCCATTGGGTGGGGGTGGCGTCGGTAAGAACCGGGAGCCTTTGCCCCGGTGCTGCATTATACCGAGCTCTGTACGCTGAAGGCATTGTTGCGCCTGTTGTTTGCTTAGCTTCTTCAGCAGAAAGGGTAACGGTAAATCTTCCACACATGTACAACAAATTGGTAAGCGTTCTAAAGTGATAAGATACAAAACATTCGCTATGATGCCCGGAACCTTAAAATGCTACAACAAGGCTTAGCTCTTCTACCGTTTGATGATGCAGACGTAGCGCTTGCTGCCCTTCTTCGTGGCACAATATCGCCTCAGCATGGTTTCTAATTAGGATTTCCTCTTTGAATAAAAGTTGTTTTCTACCATACCATTTGTAAACGGCTTCTTTGGCAGCCCAATAAAATGTAAAATCAGCATCAGAGTCGGGGTGCTTTCTCCATTCGTCATCGTTCAGAAAACGGTGTGCAATGCGCCTGGGGCGGCTGTCTATTTGCTCTAGGTCAATGCCCACTTTCCCATCTTTATATAAAGCTGCAGCGGCAAAGTTTCTGGTGTGCGAAATGGAAATTCCTGCTTTAGCGTCTTTCAAAAACACCTTTTGGAATTCGTCTTTCCGGGTACCCTCAAAACGAATGGCATTAGCCTCACAAAGATGCCTGAGCAAAAAGCGCGCTGCCAGCCATTGCAATCTCCGCTGTGCGCACGAAAGGTGCGCAATATCTTCCGGAGTGTACCAAGCCGATAAATTATCCCAAAAAAACGATTCGGGT
>CAYMYI010000181.1:0-6149 GCA_964394585.1 uncultured Roseobacteraceae bacterium | reverse complement strand
TAGCTAGTTTACAGGTGTCGCCGAGCTAGAAACCTTCCCTACGATTCCAAAAAAGCTGAAGGCAAAACAAGGCACAGCACACAAGGAAATCGCGTGTGCATTTTTCCTTTCCTTGGTCTGTGGCTCACAGACCATACTACAATGTGCATTCATAAATCGACCAGGCGCATGAGAAACGCTAGCATAGAATTAGAAAGCCTCCAAATCCACCCTGCAGTAACTACATTTGATCACTTTTGCAGAAACTCGTGATAACATTTCGGTTTTCGATGAAAAATTTAAAATGTTTGCACAAAACAAAATGGGAACTTGCTTTTACAGAACGTATGAGAGGTTTTTGGTTGAAAAAAATTCAATAGCACTTTGTTATTAAAATGGGGACTTGCTAAAGATGTTTTCAGGCACTTCGTATACAGTTCGGAACATTTTTCGCCCTATTACTTGTATGAAAAAAAATATATCGCTGTTGTTATGTATCGGCTGGGGGGTAATTGTTTTCCAAGAGGGGCAGTGCCAACTCTTTTCCCCTGCGGAAATTGCCATTCGCTCCGATTTGCTCCGGCTAAAAACACATTCGGCAGCTGTACAATCGTTCACCCTGCAAGCTACTCCTGAATCTTCCCCTATCCATGTGTACTTACTCAACTACCGAATAATTATCGGACTGCTTGCCACCGACATACACGAAGCCTACGAACATGAAAAGGAGTTTGAAGCGCAGTGTATCCGATGGCTCAAACCGTTAATGAAGCAGAACGATTACGCCGCCCAATGGGCAGAAGCCCTGGTGTATTTACAATGGGCGGTCGTAAAATTGAAGTATAGCGATAATTTTTCTGCGTTTTGGGGCTTCCGCAAAGGCTATCAGGCATTGAAACGTTTAGAAGAACGATTTCCCAACCAAGTAGCTCATAAATTGTGGTTGGGAACCATGCAGGTTATGCTCGAAAAAGTCCCCAATCGCTACCATTGGCTGCTGCAACTCTTAGGGCTTCAGGGGAACGCTGCGCAAGGATGGAATCATATTGAAAAGGCACTGCAAAACTCGGAATGGAATGCAGAGGCAATTCGGTACAAAGCATTTTTGCAAATGTTTGTGTTAAATGAAGAAACTACTGCTTATGAAACATTTCAGGAACTTTACGCAGCCGATTCTTCTGATATGCTCTCTTTATTTGCGCTATGTCAGTTGAGCCAAAAACTTGGCAAAGCTGCGGAGGTCTTGCCGTTGTTGGAAGCAGCAGAAATTACCGAAGCTTATGGCAACCTATCCGTATTTCACTATTTCGAAGGGTTGATGCATTTGCAGCAAGAGGCATATGGGCACAGTATAGAATCGCTCCATATGTTTTTGCAACAGCTCGAGGGTAATAACTACCGAAAAGATGCACACTACCGCTTGTTCCTTGCCTATTGGTTGCAGGATGTTACCGATTCAGCGGCATTCCATTTAGAAGCAGTCCGACGTGTAGGCAGTGCACACGTAAGTGCCGACCAATATGCGCTACAGTTTGCCCAAAAGGGGCACCAACCCCACAAGCGCATCATGCGGGCAAGGCTCCTTACCGACGGTGGCTATTACACAAGGGCGTTGCAAGTCATCGATTCTGTACAACCTGCTAAGCTTCCCCCCGAAGATGCCGTAGAGTTTACCTATCGCAAAGCGCGTATCTATCATCGGATGCAGCGGTGGGAAGATGCCATCCGTTTTTACCAGAGTACACTGAAGTTAGCCGCTATTGCTACGAACGATTATTTTGCTCCGAATGCAGCCCTTCAAGTAGGAATTATTTTCGCGGAACAGAAAAACGATTCCACACAGGCGAACGTGTATTTTAAAAAAGTATTAGCCTACTCCGGAGCATACCCCTACCGAAATAGTTTGCGCGACCAAGCCAAAAATTATTTAAAACGGCTGACTGTGGACTAAATTTCAAGCCCGAGTACGGTAATATCGTCGCGTTGCCCAATGCCTTGTTTGAAGTCGTCGAGAGCCGCTTCGATTTTCTGTTGTTGTTCGGGCATGGAAAGTGGTTGTAAGGTAGCCAATAAGTGATGAAAGCGCTGAGAGCCAAACCGTTTCCGTTGTGGGTTTACCGCATCGATCAGCCCATCGGAAAGCAAATACACTCTATCGCCTTTTTGTAATGAAATTTCATCTTGTTTAAACGCAATCGATTTCCCAAAAAAGCGCCCACCTATGGACCGGCGCGTTGTTTTCAAGCGTTTTAGCGCTGTGCCTTGATGCACCCAAAAGTTTCCTTTCGCTCCGGCATAAAGCACCCTTGTGTATTCATTTTCTTTAGAAACAATGCGCTCGAAACGGCAGAGGGTTAAGTCCATGCCGTCGTCGTTTTCGGTGATGTCTTGCCGCAGCGCCCGTCGGATACCTTCGTCTAATCGTTGTAAAATCATTGCAGGAGCATGGATTCCTTGCTCGTTGACAATACGATTGAGCAATGAGTAGCCAATTAACGACATAAATGCCCCCGGTACGCCATGTCCGGTACAATCGACTACAGCTACGAATACGTAATCGGCGGTTTTATTCAACCAATAGAAATCGCCAGAAACGATATCTTTAGGGCGATATAGTAAGCAATGATTATGGAAACAATCGTGAAAATCGTGTGTAGGAGGCAAAATAGCACTTTGGATGGTTTGCCCATAGCTAATGCTATCGCGCATTAAATCGTTTTTAAGGTTGATTTCTTGGTAGGCATTCGCATTAGAAAGAGCAATGGAAATGTACGATGCGAGGTTTCGTAAAAGTTGTAAGTGCAGGTCGTTATAGGCATTTTTTTGAAAGCTCTTTGTAATCATCATGCCCATCATCTGGTTTTCAATCAGTAAAGGGATGTAATTGATAGATTTTGCTCGGGCATTTCTATACTTTGGTGCCATTACTTCCGCAACGTACTCAGTGATTTGCGTATCTACATCGGAAATGGCAATTTCTTTTTGATGGGTGATGCACCAGCTGGTAAGCGTTCCTTGGTTTTGCACCGAAGAATACCCACGCTGCATATCGGTTTCTTTATCGTGATAACCGTAGTATTCAATCTGGCCGGATTCCCAATCAATGATACCGATTTCGAAGTTAGGCGCATCCATTAGCTCGTTCACACTTGTATAGATACGGGCAATTACTTCTTGGATATCGATAGAAGCGGTTACGTTTTGTCCTATTTCGCTTAAGGTTTTAATATCGTTTAAGCGTTGCCCGATGATGGAATTAGCTTCAGAGAGGTTATCGCGTTGCTGGGCAAGTTCTTCGGCTTGCTTTTCGATTTCCGTTTTTTGTTGTTGCAGCGAACTATTGGCTTCTTTCAGTTCTTTTGTACGAATTTCAACTTGGTGCGCCAATTTCCGCTTTTGTGCCTCAATAGTATTTACCCTTAAACGGTATACCCCTAAAATGACGAGGATGCCAAGCATCCCTCCTATCATTTTAAACCAAGTTTCTTCCCAAATGGGAGGAATAATCGTGATTGATAAGGTAGTAGGCGTATCGTTCCACAGGTTATCGTTGTTGCTTCCTTTTACCATGAATGTGTAGGTTCCTCCTTCTAAGTTTGTAAAGCTGGCTTCGCGGCGCGAGCCGGTGTAAATCCATTCGTCTTGAAACCCTTCCAGTTTATAGGCATATTGGTTTTTTCGGGTATCGCGGTAGTTGAGGGCGGTAAATTCTATGGAAAAGAAATTTTCTTGATACGAAAGTTCTATCTCAGAGATTTCTTGTAACGAAGCAGTGAATTGGGCATCTTTCCCATACTTGCGGAATGCTGTGATGCGCACTGGGGGCACATGTGGGTTGTTTACAATGCTATCGGGGTAGAAAATATTGAAGCCGTTTACCCCTCCGAATACCATTCTTCCGTCGGAGAGTTGGTAGGCTCCTCCCCAGTAAAACTCGTTGCCTTGCAGCCCATCCGATTCGGTATAATTCTGAAACGTTTCGTTAGTAGGGTTAAACTTTGCGAGCCCGTTGTTGGTACTCATCCATAAGTTTCCTTTCCGATCTTCTAAAATCCCAAAAATCACATTGTTGGGTAGCCCATCTTCTTCGGTATAGAATGTAAACGTTTCGGTTGCCTTTTCAAATTTATTAAGCCCTCCGCCAAATGTGCCTATCCATAGATTGCCTTCGCCGTCATCGTGTAAAGAAATGACATGTTCGTTGCTGAGCAAATTTTCGCCGGCTCCCCAACTGCGAAACGTATCTGTATCGCGGTTGTATCGGTTAAGCCCTTTCCAAGTACCAAACCACAAGTAGCCATTGCGGTCTTCCACAAATGCCTTCGATTGCAGGTTGTTTGCGTTTAAAGAGGTTGAATCGTTAGGATCGTGTAAATAGGTGTACCAACTGCCATCGGGTTGTAGGCGGTTCAGTCCTTTTTCGGTTCCTACCCAAAGAATGCCGCGAGAATCTTCGTAGATAAATTGAATAAAATCGGATGAGATAGAGGTATTCTCTTCGGGGTTATGGCGTATGTGCCTAAACGTTTCGGTGGAACGGTCGAGTTGTTTAATGCCATCGCCCCAAGTACCTACCCAAAGTCTTCCTTTCGTGTCTTCATGAATGGCAGAAACCTCATCCCAACCAAGGCTTGCGGGGTTATTTGGGTCATTTTCGTAATGCGTAAAGGTTTGCTTGTTTTCATTAAAGCGATTTAAGCCTCCTCCTTGCGTTCCTATCCACAAGTTACCGGCAAGGTCTTCGCCAAAAGAACGTACAGTGCGGAAACTTAAACTGTTTGGGTCGGAAGGGATATTAGTGTAGTGGATAAATTGTTTTTGCTCGAGCACTTTGTTTACGCCACCGTCCTCGTTTCCTACCCACATGAGCTGGGTAGCATCTTGGTAAATAGCTCGCACACTGTTATTACTTAACGATAAGGGGTTGCTAGGGTCATATTGGTAAATCGTTACTTCTTCTGAAGCTACCTCTAACACTTGCAAGCCTACATCCGTCGCAATCCATAGTACACCAGGCGCTACCTCTACGATATCGTGAATGCCAAATTCATCAATATTTTCGAGTTTCCCCTGGCTCAGTTGAAATTGTTTCCACTTGCCGGTACTCATATCTAGCCGATTGAGCCTCCCTAGTTTAGTGCCTACCCAGATAAACCCTTTTTGGTCTTGATAGACCACATGGCAGAAGTTGTCAGATAGTCCTGAAGAGGCTTCGGGGTTATATCGGTAGTTTGTAAAACGCTGCGTATCGGGGTTAAAGCGGCTTACACCACCTCCGTCGGTTGCTGCCCAAATATACCCTTCGGTATCGGTAACCACACTCCATACCGGGCCGTTTCCTATAGAGTTTTCGTCTTTGGGGTTATGCCGGTACGTAGTAAACGATTTCATCTGTCGGTTCCAGCAGTTAAGCCCGTTACTCCATGTACCCACCCAAATATTCCCTTGGGCATCTTCGGTAATTGTCCAAACATCATCCCCTCCAATACTATTGGGGTTATCTTCTTGGTGCTGATACCGCGTTACAATTTCTGTTTCACTATGGAAATGATTTAAGCCTCCTCCCTGTACGCCAATCCATAAATCGCCATAACTATCTTTGAATAAGGCTCGAATATTATTATCAGATAGCGATGTAGAATCTTGAAAACGATTGCGGAACGCTTTGATAGCATAGCCATCAAAGCGCAACAGACCATCAGAAGTGCCTAACCAAATAAAACCTTGGTTATCTTGCACAATCGCTCGTACGGAACGTCGCGATAGTCCTAAGTTAGCAGGAAGATGTTCAAACTGAATTGCCTGACCCCACGCAGCAAATGCACAGAACATTCCTCCAAGAATGAGTGCGGCTTTTCGCCTAGCGTGTGCGTAAAGGTAGTTAGTTTTCATTTTCATTCAATCATAAACCGCTTCTTAGCCTATCGCTCTTATTTGTCTATGTACCTAAAGTACTTCTATCTTAAATTAAAGAATTGTGAACTAATCCGAAAATATATTTTACGTTTAAGGAAGGTAAATCGGAAGCTAAGGTTAGAATTAACAGAACTTTAAGTGAAACTCGTAAGAACGATGTATTTTGTTGCTTTCAAATCGTTTAAAATCTTATCGTATTAAATATACCTATAATTAAGAGGAATGGGAATTTTTGGTTAATTTAGAATAATGGA
>CAYMYI010000180.1:0-6150 GCA_964394585.1 uncultured Roseobacteraceae bacterium | reverse complement strand
TGGCATGGTACGATTGGCAAAAGGGGGGCACGCACATCTTATTTCAGAACGATTCTGCAAAAGGGGAGGCGCTGCCTATCAATGGATTGGTATGGATGGGCGACCACGAGTTCATGTTGCAGCAAGTAAAAGAGAAATTGGCGGCGGGGTTCTCGTGTATTAAAATGAAGGTAGGTGCGCTTGATTTTGACCAAGAACTGTCCATTCTTCATTACATTCGGCAGCAATTTGGTCCAGAGGATATCACGCTTCGGGTAGATGCCAACGGTGCATTTACTCCGAGAAATGCACCAGAAAAACTGAAAGCACTTGCGGAGTATCAGTTGCATTCTATAGAGCAGCCAATAAAAGCAGGGCAACTACAAGCAATGGCATCGCTCTGCGAAACTACTCCGCTGCCTATTGCGCTCGACGAGGAACTGATCGGTATTGCCGACCCTACTCAATATGCATACTTGCTTGATACAATCCGCCCGCAGTATATTATTTTGAAACCCTCGCTGGTAGGGGGCTTTGCCGCTACCCATGCTTGGATTGCCGCCGCAGAAGAGAGAAAGATTGGCTGGTGGGTTACCTCGGCATTGGAATCGAACGTTGGGTTGAATGCCATTTGCCAATTTACCGCGGAGTACTCGGTTACGTTACCACAAGGGCTTGGCACAGGGCAGTTGTATCGCAATAACGTAGAGTCTCCGTTGCACGTAGCAAACGGAGAAATTCGGTACAGCCACACTATGCAATGGGGCGAACTTCCTTAGAGGGTTGTCTCCTTTTGGCGCATTCGCTGAAAGTAATCTTTTGCAGCGGAAATGACCTTAGGGGAAAGATACAAGGCTGAAACCATAGTAGGAATCGACATGAGTGCGTACATTCCGTCGATAAGGCTGATTACGGCTGGCAAAGAGGCGACTGCTCCAAAAACGATGGTAGAAACGTAAAAGGTATTATAATAATTGATGTATTTCGTGCCGAACAAAAAGCCAGTACATTTTGCACCGTAATAAGAGAATGAGAATAAAGAGCTCAGGGCAAAGATAAGCACGCAAATGACCAACAAATAAGGCCCTAGCCCAAACGGGATGGCAGCGTCGAAGGCGCTAGCGGTTAAGGTTACGCCATTATCTCCACCGGTTTTCCATACGCCGGTAATTAAAATAGCAAGGGCAGTCATCGTACAAACGAGGAGAGTATCAATCGCCGGACCCAACATGGCAACAAGTCCTTCGCGCACAGGTTCGTGTGTTTTAGCAGCACCGTGCATCATAGGAGCCGTTCCTATGCCTGCTTCGTTTGAAAACGCAGCTCTTCGCGCTCCTGCAATAATTACGGCACCAACAGCACCGCCTAGCACTGCTTTGCCGGTAAATGCATCTACAACGATGAGCTCGAAACAAGCCGGAATTTCTGAGGCATTGGAAAGCAGAATGAACAGCACCAAACCTACATACATTACAACCATAGTAGGGACCATTTTACTCGCTACTGAGGCAATAGTTTTAATACCGCCGAAGATTACCATCGATACTAAAATCAGCATTCCTACACCAATTGAGAAATTCATCCAGAAAGGGTCGGCAGGGTTCACTCCGTTGGGAACCAAGATAATATCGCGAATTACCTGTGTGAGTTGGTTTGCCTGAAACGCTGGAATACATCCAAAGAATGCGGCTATGCAGAATAGCACTGCTAACGGTTTGAACCGCTTGCCCATCCCCTCGACAATTACATACATCGGGCCGCCTTGTACATTGCCTTGGTCGTCTTTCCCTCTGTACATGATTGACAGGGTACAGGTGAAAAATTTGGTGGCAATACCCAAAAATGCACTCACCCACATCCAAAATAAGGCTCCGGGGCCTCCGGTAACAATGGCAACGGCTACCCCACTAATATTTCCCATGCCTACTGTGGCGGCAATGGCGCTTGCTAAAGCTTGGTAGTGAGTGATATCGCCAGGGTCGTTAGGGTCGTCGTACTTGCCTCGTAGCACATTGATGGCATGCCCAAAATATTGGAAAGGCAGAAAGCGCGAGTATAACATAAAGAAAAAGCCTCCACCAAGAAGCAACACAAGCAAAGGAGTACCCCACGCATAATTTCCAAATGCGATTAGGGCCGATTCTATAGTTTTCAAAATATCTTGTCCGTTCGTTTGTTCATACAAAATTCATATGAGCGATTACAAACTTACAAGAAATT
This sequence comes from uncultured Roseobacteraceae bacterium, assembly GCA_964394585.1. GTDB lineage: Bacteria > Bacteroidota > Bacteroidia > Cytophagales > Flammeovirgaceae > CAYUJH01. The sequence goes on along the minus strand of CAYMYI010000180.1, from coordinate 3,951 downwards.
ACCATTTGCGAGCTACAACTTGCCGTTTTAACCGAAGATTAAGAAAGGGGGGACATTCAACGAGAATAGATTACGAAATCGACATCACCCACAGGGGTAAATCGACCATAAAATGGACGATGATGACAAACAATACACTGCGGGTTTTCAAATAAAGCAACGATAGGATAATCCCTAAGGGCAATACCACCCCTAGTACATGGGGCATACTCCAATTTTCGGCGTGTAGGCTCACAAATACAAGAAGGCTAATGCATACACCTATCCATTGGTTCTCAAAAATGGCAGCAAAACGTTCGATAGGATATGCCCGAAGCAAAATCTCTTCAGTAACAGCAGCGGTAAAAATCCCCGCTAGAATTACCCAAGAAGGGTGTTCGGTTTGGGTAAGTACATCACCCCCATTTGGCAAGGCAATCACTAAACTCATGGCAAAATACAGGGCAGGCACTAAAAGAGAACATAACACTCCAATCCCTAAAGCTGCCAACCATTGCTTTACAGTTAACGGGTGCCATCCGATGGACTCTAACGGTTCATTTTCTGCAAAAACAATGTGAGCTAACAATAAAAAGGTAGCCATCCACATAAACAGTAAGCCTATTAACGTGGCGGTAGGCTCGTGCCAAAACGGGCGCACGTAAGAGTTATGAACAATTAGAATGCTGAAAAGAGGTAGTAATAAGGCTATTGCCAGCCCTACAACATACTGCGAAGCTCTATTAAATTTATCTGCATCCATTTTCTTAGGTGGTTCTTTTAAAGAAAATATGCATGAATACGCTAAAGTTGCGTAGCAAAGGCGGTTGAATTATTTGCTGCAATAAGATTGAGTTCGTTAGGAAATTCTATTACTTCAAAGATATTAAAAGAACATCTTGACTCACTATGCAAAGCAATATCCTGTAGCTATGGTTCGATTTTTCTTCCAGCAAGCTCTCCTCGAAAGCGCATCCTGACATTTGTTCCATAATATCAGGGAGTAACCCACTCAACTAAATGCTCATATTACTTGAAACGTTGTGTATTTTCCATGGCATTATTCATATAGGGCTTTAATTAAAGTTTCTCTCAGGTTTTCTGTATCGCCAAAAGAATCAGGATTAAACCGGTCATCATTACTTAAAATGATAATGGTATCATGCGAATCGGTAAGCCGAACTAACACAACATTGGCTCCCAAGATCTTTCCCCTGCGTTCCATAATGGTAGGCTTTCCCTTGGCAAAAGGGTACTGGTAGTTCCAAACACTGTAGCCCGCATAGTTATATTCCGGATAAGACTGGGCAAGTAGCTGTTTACTTTGGGCTGTAAGTAATCTGTCTGAATAAAGAGCTTGGTCAAGTTTGAGAAGGTCTAAAGTGGTTGAGTACATACTCCCTGCTGCGTAGAAGTTTTCTATGTAGAATAAAGGGTCTTGCTGTAACCTGTTCCGTTTTTTGCTATAGGTATAGGCAAAATTTCGCGGATAGTCTCCATATGCTAACCAGCCTGTTTCATGCATATTTAAAGGCTTTAAAATGGCTTGTTCAATTTCTTTTTCCCATGAGTTGCCCGTCAGCTTTTCGATAATCAAACCAAATAAAACATAGTCAAGATTGTTATAGTTGAATTGACCGATGTTGTTTTTGCGCCGATAGCCTAGCACTTTTTCTGCCCAATCTTGCGGTTCATATGTATGCTGATACAACTTGTCTTTCTCTTCAGGTAACCAAGAGATATGCAAGAGAAGGTGGTGTGGGGTAACCTGATTTGAAATTTTTGTTTCATATTGCGGTAAATACTCAACTATCGGTTCATCCAACGATAAGCTACCTGCCTCTGCTAACTGTAAAATTCTGATGCAGGTAAACAACTTGGTTACAGAGGCAATGGAATAATGGTAATGATTCTGGATGGTATCCGAAGCGGAATAATAGGCGAACCCATAAGATTGGTGAAAAATCGGTTGGCCTTGATGAGCCACTAAAATAGTACCCGAAAAACCGTGGCGATGGATGTAGTTTTCAACTGCCTTGTCGATGGTTGCCGTATCGTTGGGTTGTGAAAATGCGGAGGTAACTGCCCCCGTAATCAATGAAATTAATACCAAAAATGTTTGCATGATTCTTTACTTTAAAATGTATGTTCTTTGGCAAACATCTCGATTGTATGTTTTTTGAGCGTCCCAATTAATTCTTTGAGACGGCTCAATTCATGTATTAAGACTCTTTTAGGTACGAAGAGGGACTTTTTCCTTCAAATTTCTTGAATACACGGTTAAAGGTTGATTTGGAGTTGAAACCACTTTCATAAGCAATACCCAGGAGAGTTAATTGCTCCGCTTTTTTGCTGTTAGCCAATTCCTTAAACCGCTCAATTCGGTATTGATTTATAAAATCAATAAACGACATGTTGAGACCTTGATTGATAATCCGAGAAGTTTCTCTGGAAGATAGCCCTACCTGTTCAGAAAATTCTTTTAGGGTAATCTCCGGAATGAGGAAGAGTTCTTTTTCAAGCAGAATTTGCTGCACTTTTGCAACTTCTTTCGGGTCAATTACTTCATGAGATTCTGGTAAACTCGCTGCGTCGGCGTGCTCAACGGATAGGGAGGCTGTAGTCTGCGACAAGTCTTTTTGCAGAATACCCCCTATGGCGATCAAAAGGATGGCGAAGCCCATAGCGATTGATGAAAACGGGGTGGTAGGGTACAGGTGCCAAGTAAGTCTGGCAGCAATTTCGAAAAGCCACAAAACAGAGAGTACAAATAATGCAATGTGCAACTGGTTGAGCCACTGAAGTGTAATTCTATGTAGGTTTGAAAAAGAATTTTCGATGTGTTTCCTATACCGTTTAATTTGGGTTCGGCTTAGAACCAAATAAATCAGCAGGGATACAAAACTCAGAGCCAGCTCAATATCATATGTATAAGGTCGATGAATTTCGAACCAAAATGCACGCCTAAAGGAGTAGTCTTGAAGTTGCAGGTAGAAATAAAAAAGAAATTGAAGGAGCGCAGGTATGAAATGAAAAAACTGCCTGAAAAAGAAGTGAAAATCCTTTTTTGATAATTGAAGCGTGTAGAAATAAATGAGGGGGCCAAACCCGAACGAAAAATAAATGGGAAGGAAATAAAAATTCGGTTGCCGTTGGTAAATACCTGAAACCCGAAAGAAAGTATCACATAGCCACAACGAAAGTAGGAACGACAACGCCGCCAGGTATCTATTTGCTTGGGTGTTTTCCTTCCTAAGAATTAAGATAAAGGAAGCGAACACTCCATTAACAAGCAGAGCGAATACTAAAATGGTTGGAATGTTAAAGTCAATACTCATTTACGGAGGGGATTTCCCAATCAGGCAAAAGGGTTAGTTTATATGCAAGTGCATCTGTACAATTCGAGAATTATAAAAGCCTCTATTTGATAGTTCTCTTTCTGCGAAGAAAACAGGTAAATTCATTTTCACCTCAATTTTATATGCAATTTGAGTCTTCATAAGACTTGATTTGCTCACTTTCACAAGTCTTTTCTTTCCTCAAACTAATCCGTAGCGAGTATACTTAGGTGCTGAATTGGCATATTTTTCATAAAAAAAGGCAAGCTTTGAGTGCCACATCTAGCCTAAGGAACGCATAGAAAAGATTGTAAGTCCACTCGAATATAATATCTCGATATTGGGATATGGAAAATAAACGCAATAGCGTTTATACAAACGTTGTGTGGCAATTATGACAAAACAAAAAAAGATGAAAATTATTATAGCACTTTTATTATTAATCATCCTTATTGGGTGTCAAAATCAGGATAATAAGAATACACAAACCAATGAAAGCTCAGCAAGAGTTCAAGAAAAAACTTTTGTCGAATTAGGTGGAGAAGAACAATATGTGGAAATGACCGGTGCGTCTGAAGACTTACCTGTTTTACTATTTCTTCATGGCGGACCAGGTTGGCCTCAGACTCCACAC
>CAYMYI010000179.1:0-6210 GCA_964394585.1 uncultured Roseobacteraceae bacterium | reverse complement strand
TGAGTGAATATGCGAATCATGTAAAACATACTATACCTTTGCAGTCTAAAGAAATAGAGACGATTTCTCTACTTCTCCACTGAAATAATCTTTTTATTTATCATCATATTTTAAATCTGACAGTAATGGCTATTACAGCAAAACAAGTCAATGAACTGAGACAAATTACGGGTGCCGGCATGATGGATTGCAAGAAAGCACTCACTGAAGCGAATGGCGATATTGAAGCAGCCATTGACATCCTTCGCAAAAAAGGACAAAAAGTAGCAGCAAAACGCGAAGACCGCGAAGCGGGCGAAGGGAAAGTTTTCGTAAAAATCTCAGACGATGCCCAAGAAGGTATTGGCTTCGCTCTTAAATGCGAAACCGACTTTGTCGCAAAAAATGAAGATTTTGTGAAGTTAGGCGAGCAAATCGCCGAGTTGGCTTTTGCTGAAAAACCTGCCGACGTAGAGGCATTGCACGCATTAAAATTGGGCGATCTTACCGTGAAAGAAGCAATTACCGAGCAAATTGGCAAAATTGGGGAAAAGATTGAAATTGACGGGTATTCGCACACAAAAGGTGAAAAAGTGGTACCTTACCTCCACGGTGATGGGAAAATTGGTGTATTGGTAACGCTTGAAAACGTAAGTGGCGCGGATGTAACCGAAGCCGGAAAAGATATTGCCATGCAGATTGCTGCCATGAAGCCTGTTGCAGTAGACGAAAACGGCGTTTCTGACGAGATGGTGGAACGCGAAAAGCAAATCGGTATCGAGAAAGCAAGAGAGGAAGGAAAGCCAGAGCAAATCTTGGAGCGCATTGCCGAAGGGTTTGTGAAGAAGTTTTACCAAGAAAATACACTATTGAACCAAGCGTTTGTGAAAGACAATAAAATGACTGTGAAACAGTACCTTGATAGTGTTAGCAAAGGCTTGACGGTAAGTGCATTCAACCGTATTGCGATTGGCCGCTAGTTACCTGCTTTGTTTTCATGGTATCGTAAGAAGGGTGTCGCATCATAAGAGCGACACCTTTTTTCATGTTAATTTCAACCACTAGTATGTTTTCGCCGGAGCTACTCAACGCTTATAGAAAAGCGATTTACGAGGTATATCAGCCTTACTTTATCTTGCGTGTAGATTTTCAGCCCCCAACTACCTTAAAGAAGTTGCTACAGACTCACCGACAATCTACATGGGCTTTTATTACCCCTTATAACCCCTACTCTACCGTACTTTCTGAAGCTGAAAATGCCCTTCGGTGGCAAGCGTTTCTACAAAAGATAAACGCTTTTCCTTACTACCTCGGAGAGGGAAAAGACCCCAAAGGAATATGGCGTCCCGAAAAAAGTGCGTTAATTATTGGTATTTCCTCGAAAGAAGCTCTGTTACTTGCCCAAAGGTTCCAACAAAATGCCTTTTTGTGGGGCAGAGAGGCTCAAGCAGTCGCCTTGGTATCATCTCACTAGATGATGGTTTTTATTCTTTGGTTTCGTCTTCTTCCTGTTTACGAAGTGCCGGATACACTTGCTTAAACTTTCCTTTCTCGAAACGAAATACGGGTACATGCTGGTTATCGTTGCCACCTCGATAATGGATTCCATCGTATAAAATACCTTGATGGAGGCTATCTTGGTGTATCGCATTGCGAAACCCTGTGCCGTATTGGTGCATATACTTACCGAAGGTATAAATTGTTTCGAGACCACTTAGGGCGTACTGAAAGGGTGGAATATTCATTTTTGCCATATAGCGCTCTTTTATGGCTTGCACATGGGTGGTATCGGTACGAATGGGATTCGGATAGAACAAAAATACATTGGAATTTTCAAGCTGTTGATAGGTAAGCTGGCTAAACTCTAGCCAAGGCGAAGGTGCTACGATATTTACATGCCCTGCTTTAAGCGTTTGCAAGGCACTCACCAACGATACGGCACTTACAGGGTCATTTAAAGCCGCAAAAATATGTGAGGGTGTGCGTTCTCCGGGCTTGAGGTTATACTCTCGCATTACTTCGTCTTCCGGGGTTACATTGCTCAAACTTTCAAGATCTTTAATTAGCTTACTATATCCCTTTTTAGAATAATCAAATGGTTCAAATAGACGAATGGTGGCTCCTCGGTCGACTAAATATTTTTGGTAATTTTCTGCCATTTTAAGTTCTTGTTCCGAATTACCATAGATAATGTACGCATGAGAGTTGGGAAAGTATTCCATCGTGAATGCTGCCATTTTTTCCCCTTTCGTTTCTTCGGTAGGGTAGAGCAAAAAAGCGTTGGGGTTATCAGCAATAATGACTGAATTAGAAGAAATAGGGTTCACCATCGGTACTTGATAGGTTTGGCTATATTCAGCTACCAAAGGGAGCGTGTTGGAATATAGAGGCCCGATAATTAAATCCATTAGTAACATAGAAGAATCGGAAAGAATTTGAGCCGTTTGAGCCGAATCGCGCCGCGTATCGAAAAGATGAAGTTTGAGTATAATGCCTTCATCGGCAAGAATTTCCTTCCCTACTTGAATCCCTTGGTACAAATCATAAACGAGCTGGTTTTCTCTAACCACTTGACGCGAGTTAGTTTCTGCCAGGTTGAAGGGCAACATCACGGCAACATTGTACACATCTTTATATATTGAAATATACTCTTGGGCATCCATGGCGGTACTATCTGCAGAAAACCTCTCCCAGAGTTCTGCAAATAGTTCGGTATCGCGCTCGTAGATGGGCAGACGCTCCATTTTTTGGTACAATAGTTTACCAACCGTAGTATCGTTACGAAAACGCAGGTATATAAACTGCAACTGATCGGCACTGTATGAATTGAGTTTTTCGATTTTCAACGTATTTATTTCGGAAGCCATTGAGCTACTGCGCACTTGATTTAATACGTGAAGAGCACTATCGGGAAGCATATCTTCAAAATAGGTAATGCCTAATAAGTAGCGTGCCTCGTCGATTTGCTCCCAATCGCTCGCGGTAGCCATCAGCTTTTTCAGGGTTAAGCGCGATTGCAATATATTGCCATTGCGGTACAAGCAGTTGGCTTGCAAGTAGCGGGCATATTGGGGGATGCTGTTCGTGGTTTCTTGCTGGGCAATCGTAGCGAACACCTCTGCGGCAAGCTCGTATTTTTCGGCTGCCATCAGTTGTTTGCCATACTCATACTTGGCAATCAGGTCTTGCGTTTTCGCCTGCCCCCACACCAGGGAGTTAGCGCCTGCCATACAACAAAGAATAACGAAGGATATACGCAGAAGTATCATGGTGTGCTCAGGTTCTATGATGATATACTACTCAAACGATGCGCTCTTTCAAAAGTATACGCATCTTTATACCGGAATTTATAGGATGTAGGGGCTTCTTTTCGATTTGATTATCCTTGATTTGTAGAAATTTACACAATTTAAACTACACACAACTTTGTAGCGGTTAGGCAAAGGCGTTTACTCCCATTCAATGGTTGCCGGTGGTTTGGAGCTGATATCGTACACCACTCGGTTTACCCCCTTCACTCGGTTGATGATTCGGTTACTAATTTCTCCTAGAAAAGCGTAGGGCAAATGGCACCAGTCGGCTGTCATGCCATCTAGGCTAGTAACAGCCCGCAAGGCAACTACATTTTCGTAGGTTCTTTCATCGCCCATCACCCCTACTGAATGTACCGGTAGCAAGATAGCCCCAGCTTGCCATACATCGTGGTAAAGGTTGTGCGCTTTCAATCCTTCAATAAATATATGGTCTACCTCTTGTAAGATATGTACACGCTCTGGAGTTACTTCGTCGAGAATGCGAATCCCTAGCCCGGGACCGGGGAAAGGATGACGCCCTAAAATGGTTTCAGAAATTCCTAGCGCTCTTCCTACGCGGCGTACTTCATCTTTAAAGAGTGTATTCAAGGGCTCAATCACTTTCAACTTCATAAAGTCGGGGAGGCCGCCTACATTATGATGCGATTTTATAGTGGCAGAAGGCCCTTTTACCGATACTGATTCGATGACGTCGGGGTAGATAGTTCCTTGCCCCAGCCACTTTACATCTTGGATATGGTGCGCTTCTTCGTCGAATACCTCGATAAATGTTTTACCGATTGCCTTGCGCTTTTGTTCAGGATCTGTTACCCCTTTTAAGGCTTGATAGAATTTGTCTTTGGCATCGACCCCTTTAATGTTTAGCCCCATGTGTTGGTACGACGCCAATACCTCTTCAAACTCATTTTTGCGCAATAAGCCATTATCTACAAAAATGCAGTACAGTTGTTTGCCAATAGCCTGGTGGATGAGGGTGGCTGCAACAGACGAGTCTACGCCGCCGGACAGTGCCATTACGACTTTATCGTTGCCTAGGGTTTCTTGTAAAGTGGCTACCGTCGATTCTGCAAATGCATCGGGGGTCCAATCTTGGAGGCACCCGCAAATATCTACTAAAAAGTTTTTCAATATTTGTTTGCCCTCAGTAGAGTGGGTTACTTCCGGATGGAATTGCAAGCCGTACGTATCTTCCCCTTCTACTTGAAATGCCGCCACGTCGATATTTTGTGTGCTGGCAATAATCCGAAACGATTCTGGCAATTGTTTAATGGTATCCCCGTGCGACATCCATACTTGACTCCCATTGGATATTCCTTTCAGCAATGCAGTTTCGGTATGTACGTTTGTAAGATTCGCCCTCCCATATTCCCTTGTTTGTGAGGCTTCTACTGTTCCACCCGCTTGGTGGGCACTCAACTGCGCTCCATAGCAGACCCCCAGCAGGGGCAATTTACCCCGATATTGGGCTACATCTACAAAAGGAGCTTCCGTTTCTCGCACCGATGCCGGACTTCCGGACAGAATAATGCCTTTTACCGAGGCATTTATTTCGGGTAGATGATTATACGGATGGATTTCACAGTACACATTCAGCTCGCGAACGCGTCGGGCAATCAGTTGTGTGTATTGCGAGCCAAAATCGAGGATGAGTATGGTTTCTGTCATGGAACTAAAGAAGATAAATGCATGCGCTAAAGAATGAAATTAAAAGGGGAGGCTATCTGCATCGGCTTGGTCAAGCCCAGGGTCGTCTCCCAAGCTAGGGCCGGGGTCGGTACTGGCTGAAGAAGCTGGAGACGAGCCATTCAGTGCCGTAATTTTCCAAGCATCTATATTGGTGAAATAGGTTGTTTTCCCATCGCGCGTATAGGCACGCCCTTTCAAACTGAAGGCTACCTTCACTTCGTCGCCTTCGTGGAAGGCATCGAGCAAATCGCAGCGGTCTTGGGTAAGTTGCATTTTGATTTGCTCGGTATACGTACCATCTTGGTATGCTACCACAAACTCGCGCTTTCGGAAGCGTTCTGTAACTTGCTGTGGCTCAAATATAGCTTCAATTTTTCCTTGGAGTTCAAATGCCATTATAAATCCTATTTTAGCAATAAAAAGCACGAAAATACTAAAATATGCCCAGCTTGCCTATCAAACTGCCTACTTTCGCAAGGGTACTCTACATGGTTTCCATCGGTGTAACCCTTGCATTTGCCACTCATCCGCTTGCAGCCCAAAACATTCCTGTAGGAACATGGCGCACCCACCTCACTTATTATAATGCTCGCACCATGATAGAGGCAAAAGAGCGATTATACGTAGCTTCTCAAAATGGTTTTTTTTATTACGACCGAGCCGATAATACCCTTCAAACCCTTTCCAAAGAAGATGGATTGAGCGCTCTCAACATCAGTGCCTTGGCATTTGACGCCCGACAAGATATGCTAGTGGTGGGGTATCAAGATGGCAATATCGACTTGGTAACCGATGCACAAATTGTCAATATTCGCACGATTGCCAATGCTTTGGCATTCCCCCAAAAAACCATTCAAAACATCACGGTGTACGACGGTGAAGCCTTTCTTGCCATGCCCTATGGGGTCAGCGTGGTTAATTTGGAACAACCTAGCCTCACCGAATCGTATGTGCGTATTGGTGTAGAAGGCTCTGAGAATGCTGTGTACGATCTTGCCATCTATCAAGACAGCTTGTTTTTGGCAACAGCCCAGGGGCTATGGGCGGCTTCTTTAGCTCCCTCGGTCAATCGGCTCGATTTCCGTAACTGGAGGCATGTAGTAACAGGCACCGGTGTGCGCCATCTCGCTACGGTGGGCACAGCGCTTTTTTATACTGTAGAAAATGATGGTTTGTATCGTTACGAAAACGGCGTTTCGCGGGTAGCACCGTTTGGCAGAGGGCAGCGCTA
>CAYMYI010000178.1:0-6215 GCA_964394585.1 uncultured Roseobacteraceae bacterium | reverse complement strand
ACAACCGCAAGGTACTTGGGAAATTGAATTGATGACTGTGAGTGATATAACTACATCGCAAAAATTATTTGGTACATTGTATCGCAATCGAGAGCGCATCCGAAAAGATTCTGTGCAACTATTTGGACAACATGCTTGGCTTACAACCTCTCGCCGAGTACACCCTATAGAGCGCAAGTATGCTGATATGCCCAACGAGATACAGTTTGCTACCGATAAATTTATTTGTGTGATCTCCAATAAAAACAGGGCGTGGCTTAGCCAAGATGAACTGATGGCACGTGCTCGAGCCGGACAGTTTGTAGTGAGTTATACATCTACAGATGAATCTGGAAAAAGTGTATTCTCTGCTTTAGAAAATTAAAACTTGGGGTATTTGCCCTCAAAATTCATTGTTTTGGGAGAGCTAGCTTGTGTAAACCCTTAAAAATCAGGGTAATCACAAATCAAATCTTTAGATTACAGAAAGTATATTATAGGATGTAACAGAACTCCGAAAGTAAGGCAACTAGAATCGGTATCATGCTTACTTTCGGAGCGTTTCATCTGATTATGAACCTACTGGTTCTTTATAATCACTAGGTTCATAAGCAAGGATACTTCCCAACCATCGTTCTGCTTCTTCGAGTGATAGCCCTTTCCTTGTGGCGTAGTCCTCAACTTGGTCGCGTTGAATTTTCCCTAACCCAAAGTAGCGAGCATCGGGGTGGGCATAATACCACCCACTTACCGAGGCAGCTGGCAACATGGCATAGCTTTCCGTAAGAGAGATACCTGTATTTTGTTGTACATCAAGTAGTTCGAACAGGGTGCCTTTTTCCAGATGGTCAGGGCAGGCCGGATACCCAGGGGCAGGCCGGATTCCCCGGTATTTCTCTTTGATGAGCGCTTCGTTATCAAAATGTTCCTCGGAGGCATACCCCCAAAACTCTTTGCGAACACGCTCGTGCATACGTTCGGCAAATGCCTCGGCAAGGCGGTCGGCAAGAGCTTTTAGCATAATGCTACTGTAATCGTCGTGGTCGGCTTCGTAGTGTTTGGCAAGTTCGGCAACCCCAATTCCTGCTGTAACAGCAAAGCCTCCAATGTAGTCGATACGTCCACTTTCTTTAGGGGCAATGTAATCGGAAAGGCAGAAGTTCGTGGTTTTTGCCGATTTCTTATTTTGCTGCCGCAAGTTATACAGTGTTGCGAGTACTTTTTGTGTGTCAATTTCCCCCTTTTCGTTGAAGTGATACAGTTCGATGTCGTCGTGGTTCACGGTATTGGCAGGAAAGAAACCGATCACTCCTTTGGCAGTAACTTGTTTTTTCGATACAAGTTGAGCGAGGAAACGTTGTGCGTCGTCAAATAGTTTGGAGGCTTCTTTGCCTACTACGGGGTCTTTCAGGATTTTTGGGTAGCGCCCTGCTAGCTCCCACGATTGGAAGAACGGAGTCCAATCAATATATTTTATGAGTTCTTCAAGGCTGTATTCTTCAAATACTTTCACGCCTAAGAACGAAGGTGGTACAATAGGAGCTTCTTCCCAATTCAACTGTGTTTTATTTTGGCGTGCCTCGGTTAAAGAAATATAGCTTTTTTCACTACGACGGTTTTTATGGTCTTCGCGTAGCTGTGCATATTCTTCTTTAATATTTTTTACTTTTTGTTGCCGTTCAGTTTTGTTTTCACTGGTAAGTGAGGCGGCTACTGGTACACTTCGTGAGGCATCGAGCACATGGACTACCGGGCCGCTATAGGCAGGGTCTATTTTTACGGCTGTATGGATGCGCGACGTAGTAGCGCCTCCGATAAGTAGGGGGGTAGTGAAGCCTTGTTTTTCCATCTCTTGGGCAACATATACCATCTCGTCGAGCGAGGGGGTAATTAGCCCGCTCAAACCAATGACGTCTACTTGATGTTCTTTGGCGGCTTTTAAGATTTTATCGGTAGGTACCATCACGCCAAGGTCAATCACTTCAAAATTATTGCATGCTAACACCACACCTACTATATTTTTGCCAATATCGTGTACATCACCTTTTACAGTGGCCATTAGTACTTTGGCATTTTGTTGCACTTGGTTGTTGGCTTCTTTTTCTGCTTCGAGGTAGGGGAGTAGGTACGCCACGGCTTTTTTCATTACCCGGGCGCTTTTTACCACTTGGGGTAAAAACATTTTACCTTCTCCGAATAAATCGCCTACGGTGTTCATCCCGTCCATTAATGGCCCTTCAATTACCTTTAGTGGGCTTACGTATTTTTGTCTTGCTTCTTCGGTATCATCTTCGATAAACTCTACAATCCCTTTAATAAGGGCATGGCTTAGGCGTTCTTCTACACTGCCTTTGCGCCAGGCATCGTCTTTTGTTTTGGTTTTTCCCTGCCCTTTTACTGTTTCGGCATAATCGAGGAGGCGTTCGGTAGCATCTTCGCGCCGGTTAAGTAGCACATCTTCCACTTTTTCGAGTAGTTCTTTGGGGATGTCGTCGTAGACTTCGAGCATGGTAGGGTTCACAATGCCCATATCCATTCCGTGTTGGATGCCGTGGTATAAAAATGCAGAGTGCATTGCTTCGCGTACAGCATTATTCCCCCGAAACGAGAACGATACGTTGCTCACTCCTCCACTTACATGGGCATGGGGTAGGTTTTCGCGAATCCATTGAGTAGCACGGAAAAAGTCGATAGCATTAGTTTTGTGTTCGTCCATGCCAGTAGCTACGGGGAATACATTGGGGTCGAAGATGATATCTTGAGGTGGAAAGTTTACCTCTTCGGTAAGGATTCGGTACGACCGTTCGCAAATTTCGATACGGCGTTCGTAGGTATCGGCTTGTCCTTTTTCGTCAAATGCCATTACGATGACCGCTGCACCGTATTTTTTTATGAGTCCGGCTTGTTTGATAAACGTTTCTTCTCCTTCTTTTAAACTGATAGAGTTTACCACCGCTTTGCCTTGCACTACTTTGAGCCCAGCCTCAAGGATTTGCCATTTTGAGGAGTCAATCATGATCGGAACTTTGGCAATATCAGGTTCGGCGGCAATTAAATTAAGAAACTTAACCATACTTTCCTCACCGTCGATCATTCCCTCGTCCATGTTAATGTCAATAATTTGTGCACCTCCTTCCACTTGGTCGAGGGCTACGGAAAGGGCATCGTCGAATTTTTCTTCTTTGATAAGCCGCAAGAATTTTCGCGAACCGGTAACGTTGGTACGTTCTCCCACATTTATAAAATTTGATTCTGGGCGAATCGTTACCGCTTCTAAACCGCTCAATTGCATAAAGTGCTGTTTTTCGCGCACTTTACGGGGTTTAAACTCCCCTACGGCTTCTCGTATCGCTCTGATATGATCAGGCGTAGTGCCGCAGCATCCGCCTACAATGTTTAATAGCCCTTCTTGGGCGAAGTTTTTTAGGATACCCGCCATTTCTTCGGGCGATTGGTCGTAGCCGCCAAACTCATTGGGTAAACCTGCATTGGGGTGGGCACTTACCGGTACATGGGCGACTCGTCCGAGGCGTTCTACATAGGGTTTGAGCAGATCGGGACCGAGGGCGCAGTTTAACCCTACGCTCAGCAGGTTCGCATGTGAGATGGACGTCCAAAAGGCTTCAGTAGTTTGCCCGGAGAGTGTTCTGCCGCTGGCATCGGTAATAGTGCCCGAAACCATCACGGGTAGTTTTTTACCTTTTACCCCTAAGAACGGGAAGTTTGGGTCAGCGTCGGGTTCTTCTTCAAAATACTTCTCTATTGCAAATAATGCTGCTTTGCTATTGAGCGTATCAAACACAGTTTCTACCATAAGTATATCGGCACCGCCGGCTACTAAGCCTCGTACTTGCTCGTAGTAGGCTGCAACGAGGTCGTCGAAGGTTACGGCTCGGTAGCCGGGGTCGTTCACATCGGGCGAAATAGACGCAGTACGGTTTGTAGGCCCCATAGAACCCACTACATAGGCTGTACGCTCAGGATGCTTTTCCATAAATGCTTGAATGGCTTCTTGTGCAATTTTCGCCGAAGCATAGTTGAGTTCATATGCCAAATCTTCCATCTGATAGTCTGCCATGGCGATAGAAGTCCCGCTAAATGTGTTGGTTTCGATCAGGTCGGCACCGGCTTCGAGGTATTCGGTATGAATCGCCTTGATGATATCGGGTCGGGTAATCGATAGCAAATCGTTATTTCCTTTTAAATCGCACGGATGATTTTTGAAGCGTTCCCCCCGGAAGTCAGTCTCTTCGAGTTGGTAGCGCTGAATCATGGTGCCCATAGCACCATCAAGAATGGCAATTCGTTCGTTTAGGAGTTCCTGAATTGGTTTCTTCATAATTATAATAAATGATATAAGGGTTTAAGGCACTTCCTTCCAACAGAAAGCATGTATGATACCACAAAATGAAGTGCAAGGGAGGTAGGAGGGGAGGCACAACGGCACAAACTCATCTGCTCCGGCTTACACCGAATGGGAATTAGCACCCAACTAGCCTGGGTTGCTAAGGTTTCACAGGGCCCAATCCCTCCACCTTTCTCGATAAGTAGACTTTATAAAATTAACAGGCTACATGGCATTTTCCAAATTACTGTGGACCTTAGCATGAAGAGAGATGCACAAGGCAATACCGACTTTTTTTTTAGAGTCTGGTCTCAATATGGGATAGCTTTTATAGGAGTTTATTTTGTAAAATCTTGATTTTTAGTGTGTTGTACTCTTAAAGTGTGGGTTTTGACCTAGGGAAGGGGTATTTTTAGTATTGTTTCTATCACGAGTTTCCAGAGTGTTATGTTGAGTAGTCTGCGCACTCTGCTGATTTAAGTGTTTAAAAAAGCCGCTTTTTTGAGTGGCTTTTTTTCTTTTATGTCCCCTTTTGTTGGAGCAGTAGTGGTGATAGGAGCCTTAAGACAGGTTAGCGTGCATAAGATGTTGCAATTTCTTTCAGGATTTTAATAGAAAGCGGTTTTACTAAGTATTTCTCTACATCGCTAAACTGCTTAGCACGTTCGAAGTCGTCGGGGTTGTTGGAGGTCGATAAAATGAAAATGTTGATTTTAGAAGAAAACGATGGCTTAATTTTCTGGTACTCTTCTAAGAATTCCCATCCGTTCATAATAGGCATCTTGATGTCGAGAAAGATCACCTCGGGCAAGCTATCGCCCGATTTGATGCAGTCGTTGAGGTAATCGAGTCCATCGAGTGCACTGATGCATGTTACCAGGTCGTCGGTTAGTTTTGTAGAGGTGGCCAACTTTCTGAAAATCAGGTTATTTGTAGCATCTTCGTCTATTAGTAATACTTTTTTGAATGTTGCCATGTTATTTGCAATTGTGTAATTATGGATAATATTTTTCAATGTAATTTCTAAAAGATACTCACAAAGAACGAATATACTAATTTTGTTGCGTGAGGGGCTAATCTTGCAATACAAAATGGATGTTTCGATGCATACTTGAAACGACTTGGACGGTTCGCCACTGCGATTGAAAGAGTTAAGGATTGAAAATTTTTTAAAATCGGCTTCAACAAATCAATCCCATACAATTTGCTTTTATGATTGACTATGCATTTTTTCCTGTTGTATTGGAAGGTAAAATAATGGTGAATGTAGTGCCAACGTCTAATGTTGAACGAATTTGAATATCTCCATTTAGTTTTTGCACGGTTTGCTGTACAATGTAAAGACCTAAGCCCGTGCCTTTGGCTTCTTTATTGGCTTGGTAGAACATATCGAATACTTTAGGCAGGTACTCTTGGGCGATTCCCATGCCGTTGTCCTCTACGGTAATGATTACCTCTTGCTTTGCTTGGTAGGCATTTATACGTACGATAGGAGCTACTCCAATACTATGCCGCGAGTATTTAAATGCATTGGAAAGTAAGTTGCTCAGTATAATGCGAAGGCGTTTTTTGTCCGATTGCCAAGCCAAATCTTTTTCGATTTCTATGTTGATTTTAGCAGCTTGGGCAGCTGGCAAATACGCTAGGGTTTCCACAATTTCTTCCACCATAGCTTGTAGGTTAATCGGTTCGTAGGCAACCTCTAAACGAGAGTTTTTAGAGTAATCGTTAATATCGTGAATGAAGCGGTCGAGCTTGTGGATATTCTGTTGAATGTATGCCAAGTATTCTTGCTGTTCGGTTCTTGAGGCATGGTCCATAATTTCGAGCAGCCCTAATATATACCTATAATTAAGAGGAATGGGAATTTTTGGTTAATTTAGAATAATGG
>CAYMYI010000177.1:0-6275 GCA_964394585.1 uncultured Roseobacteraceae bacterium | reverse complement strand
TTTCAGCTTTACCTCTTTGAAAATGCTCTGTAACTGCTCCAAAGGAAGAGACGGTTGGGCGACATAGACGTAAAAAACCAAAGGGTGCATATCGAGTAAAGCGAAATAGTTCGGTAAATTGCGGTGTATATTGGAAGAGCAAAGTAAGCAATATCTATTAAATTTTACAGGATGCCCCGAAATCTTCCCTCTTGTTTTATGTAAAAAATATCACCATAAACTATGAAAAATATTCTACTATTTTTTGTCGGAGTTGTGTTTTTAAGCGCTTGTAATCCCGCTGCACAAAGCGCAGAGGAGGAAGCAAAAAATACGCTGCCCATTGGGGTATGGCGTGCAGAACTCACATTGCGCGATGGCGTTGAAATGCCCTTCAATTTTGAAGTGAAAGAACAGGGGGAGACGCTTCAAGTAGCTTTATTGAATGATGAAGAACAAATTCTCCTCGGAACGATTCGTTTTCAGGGAGATACAGTTTATATGCCCATGCGCGTGTTTAACACAGAAATTATTGCTAAGATACAAGGCAATCAACTCATAGGAGAGTGGATTAAAAAAGATTATGACGATTACCGCTTGCCGTTTCGGGCTACGTTGGGGAGCCGTCAACGCTTTGCAGTATCTAAGTCGCCTGCTTCGGCAAGCGATGTTACCGGTAAATGGAAAGTATACCTCGAAAACGAAGATGGTAGCCTTGAGGAAGCCGTAGGAATTTTTACCCAAAATGAAGAAAACGTTACCGGAACATTCCTCACACAAACTGGTGATTACCGCTTTTTAGAAGGGAATGTAGTAGAGGATGTGTTAAAACTATCGGTGTTTGATGGAGAACACGCCTTCTTGTTCCATGCCGATATCGCTTCCGCCGATTCGCTGGCAAATGGTATGTTTTGGTCGGGGAAACACTGGAAACAGGGCTGGTCTGCTGTGCGCGACGAGGACGCCGCTCTTCCCGATGCTTCTACGCTTACGTATTTGAAAGAAGGGTATGAAACGCTATCGTTTGCCTTTCCGAACCTAGTCGGCGATACCATTTCTTTGAGCGATGAACGCTTCCAAGGAAACGTAGTGATTGTACAACTTATGGGTTCGTGGTGCCCAAACTGCCTCGATGAAACCCAATTTCTCGCTCCATTCTATCGGCAAAACAAACAAAGAGGCGTAGAAGTAGTAGCCCTCGCCTACGAACGGCTAACCGATCCGCAAAAGGCGATCAAACGGCTTGAAAATTTGCGCGAAAAGTTACAAATCGAATATCCTATTTTGCTTGCCGGAACCGATGATAAACTCGATGCTGCCAAAACGCTCCCGATGTTAAACCAAGTACTTGCCTTCCCTACTACCATTTTCATCGACCGTTCCGGGAAAGTGCGGAAAATCCATACTGGTTTTAGCGGCCCGGGAACAGGCGCTTATTACGATACGTTCACACGCGAGTTCAACCTTTTTGTCGATAAATTGCTTGCAGAGTAGCCTAACTAAGCGCGGGGAAATGGGCTGATTTTCAGGGAGGTGTTTGGGAGTCAAAAAAAAGGAGATGCTTAATTCTTGTGAAAAATGGCATGAATTGCGTAGCAAAGTTCGTTATGTAATCCCATTATGAAATTTTCGCAATTTTGGGAGATTATCATAAACTGACTGTCATGAAACCATTTTTTTGTAGCATTTTCCTCTTATTTTTCTGCTTTAATAGTGCGGCAGCTCAAGACATGACCGACCTAGAAAAGCAAGTGCGCACACTCGTACAAGATAAAGAACACGCTAAGGCAAAGGTTCTAGTAGCCAAACTTTTAGAAAGAAACCCCAATAATGTGTTCGCTCTTTTCGAAAAAGCGCGCATTATGTTCGTAGAGGTGCAAAACGAAAAGTATCGGCAACAAGAAAAGGGCTTTAAGTTTACCAACCTTCAACCGTATTTAGACTCGTTACACATAGCATTTGCTACAGCGCAAAAGGCAAAAGAGGTGTACATGGCACTTTCTACCGACGAGCGAGTGGAACTGCGCTGGAAAGTGGCAACTACCGAAGATGAAATCGTAAGAGCGCTGTTACATAACATAGAAAACACAGCCTACAAACTAATTTTAGAGGCACCGTATCGTAAGCCTACTTCTTTGCTGTATGGCTCAGGGATTTATAACCGTGTAACCGATGCCGATGAAGTGCTTGCTCTGCGCGAAGCCTTGCTAGAGCAATGCGGGCAGTTTATAGAGCAATACCCGCAGAGTATGTACGTGAAAATGGTGGCAAACTATCGGAAAGAATTGCTGGCAGAGTACCTCCGAATTAACGATTTACGCCGATATGGGGAACGCGATGGTGGTATGTACGAAAAGTACTGCGCCTCTATTTTAGAATTATACCCACCGGAAGAACTGAAACACATAGTCCCTCAATTTTACGGAGCCGAGTTTGAAATTGAACGCCTGTACGACAAATCAGAACCGTACGAAAAACTCAAAGCACTAGCACAGGAACGCTCTCAGGAAGTCATCGCACTGTTGTGCGAATTAAATTTACATTACGAAGGGTACACACCTGAAAAAGAATCGTTGTACGATCGGTTCATCCGAGTGTTAGCCCCAGCCGACATAGCCCGCATTGCCGTTATGAAAAAGGCGGCATATTTTGTAGTGCAGAAACAATGGGCGGAAGCCGCACAAGTCCACGAAACCTATCGGTCATTGTTCCCACAGTGGCAATCGTTCTTTCAAAAAACCATCGAATTACTGCACGACCCAACTCCTCCACGGTTATTGACTAACCTAGGGGCAGGTGTGAATACCTTAGCCCACGACTATAACCCCGTGCTTACTGCCGATGGAAACACGTTGTACTTTGCCCGAAAAAATGCGGATACCGGCGAGGATATTTATTATGCCCAAAAGGTAGAAGGGGTTTGGCAACCTGCAAAAAAACTGACTCAAAATACCAGTACCCGCGCCCATGAAGTACCGGTAAATATCACTGCGGATGCTTCTCGGTTAATTATCTATGGCAATTATAGCACATTGCCTCAGTTCAACTATGTAAATTTGTTAGAACGCAACCTGGGTAAAGGCGATTTGTACTATGCCGTGCGCCAAGGCGACCAGTGGGGTAAAATTCAGGTGTTCCCGTATCCTATCAATACCAAACACTACGAAGCAGGGCTTGCCTTTACGGCAGATAATCAAGCCGTTTTGTTTGCTTCAGATCGCCCCGGTGGCGTAGGGGGCTACAACCCCAACTACCCGCCCGATAAATTGTATTACCATGGGGCTGGCGAGTTTAACCTCGACTTATACGTGGTGGAAAAAACGGCTGACGGATGGAGCGAGCCGATTAACCTCGGTGAGGTAATCAATACGCCCTATGCTGAAAAAAGTCCCTATTTACACCCCGATATGCAAACCTTGTATTTTAGTTCCGATGGACACTACGGCTTGGGTGGGTATGATATCTACATGACCAAACGCCTCAACATGAACTCGTGGACCGAATGGAGCGAGCCGGTAAACATTGGTAAGGCTGTCAATAGCCCATTTGACGATACATTCTACCTAACCGCTACAGGCAGAGAGGCATTGATGGTTTCTAGCCGCGAAGGGAATTCGTTTGGTAAGCGCGATATCTACCATGTAGAAGTACCCAAACGGTTTCAGCCCAAGCAGCTAACCTTGGTGAAAGGTAGAATGACCGACGCTGAAGGGCAGGGGGTGGTAACCCAAGTGCGATGGCAAACAGACTCTGAACCTAAAGAAGAAGGTACGGTGCAAACCCAGCCCGATGGCTCATTCTCGCTTATGTTAAAAAACGGCTATCAATATGTGTTTTTTGCAGAAGATGAAATGCGCTTTGGCAACTCGGGTACAGTAGATTTATCGGAGGAACTCCAAACAACAGTAGTAACTACTCCTAATATTGCCTTGAGCTCCACGGACCGTAATAACCCAAACCGCAAGCCGATTATTTTAAAAACCTTGCATTTCGATCACGATAGCGACGTGATTCGCCCTGAATCGTATTTTGATTTAAACCGATTAGCGAAACTGCTGCAAGAACGCCCTGAACTTTCAATCCGCATCGAAGGGCATACCGATAGCGATGGCGATGATGCCTTTAACCTTGACCTTTCCAAACGCAGAGCCAAAGCCGTACTGCGCTATTTACAAGGCAAAGGGGTAGGTAGCCAAATTAAAGGAGCAGAAGGGTTTGGCGAGCTGCGCCCCATTGCCGATAATACAACTGAAGAAGGGCAGCAACTGAACCGAAGAGTTGAGTTCATAGTGTTATAAGAAAATTGGATAAAATAAATTAATTTGTTTATAAATTCTTCTATTCCGCTATTCACCTAATTAAAACAACACGATTAAATGGTGTCTCTATGCGAATGCAACCCCTTTTTTACCCTGTTTTAGCCTTTCTTCTGTTTTTGATTTCTCCTCATGGCTTCGGGCAATCTATGCAAAGCGATAGCCTTAAACAAGTGATAGAGAAATTGCCTGAAAATAGGGAAAGAGTAGATGCGCTGAACGATTTGAATGCAATCATCGTGTACGATAGGCCCGAGTCAACCATCGAATATGCCGAAGAAGCCGTTCGAATTGCCCAAAAAATTGGGTACGCAGAAGGGTTAGCTCTCGCCTTGAATCGGCTCGGCTCTGGATATTGGTCGAAAGGTTTTTTGCAAGATGCCTTTAATTATTACACACAATCGTTAGAGAAAGCCCACGCGTTGCAAGATGCGTTTCTAATTGGGCAAAACCTGCTAAGCGTTGGGAATATCTATGCCGTAATGCGCAATCGAGAAGCCGCTGTGAGTTATTATCGCGAAGCACTACCTTACTTCTTAGATGAAATGAAGTATGACCGCGTTGCGGTAATTTATAACAACTTAGGAAAGGTCTATTTCGATAGCAAAATGTACGATTCGGCATTGTTCCATCTCGATCATAGCCTTCCTATGGCAGAACATCACATAGTTCGGTTAGTGCCTATTTTATTGTTTAACCAGGCAGAAACACTGTTTTTTTTACAACAGTACGATTCGAGTTACCGCGCATTAGAACAGTGTTTACAGAGAGCAGAGGCAATCAACGATATGCGCGCTAAAATACGGGGGAACCAGCTCATGGCTGAAATCGCCTTAAAAGATAGCCTATTAGAACGTGCAGATACACTCAGCAAATTTGCCTTGCAAATGGCAAAAAATACGGATGTAAAAGAGTTATTAGCCATCACCTACGATAGCCGGGCAAAAGTAATGAATGCCCTAAACCAAAACGATTCAGCGTATCTGTACCAACGCCAAGCAAAAGCCTATCAAGATAGCCTTTGGGATAAAGATACCGAAAGCCGGATTGATTTTTTTGAATACACTCGGAAACAACAAGCCATTGAAAGCCTTCGGCAAGAAAATAAAACACGAAGACTAGAAGTTTCTATCCTTTTAGGAGTAGCATTTACTGCCTTGTTGGTGATTTTATTTTCCTATCGGTATCACCGGCTTAAAGTAAAAGCGAATCGAGTACTGAAAAAACAAAACCAAGCAATTTATCAGCAAGCCGAGGAACTCACTGCCCTTAACGCCACGAAAGATAAATTTTTTTCTATCATCGCCCACGATGTCCGTTCGCCAATTAACCAGTTGGTTGCCTTAAGCGGAATCATTTTAAAAGAAATCGAAGCCGATAAATCCACAAAAGAAGTTGAACCTTACGCTCAAATGCTGGCAACAGCTTCGGGGCGTGCCCAAGCGCTCGTAGAAGACTTGCTTACTTGGGCGCGTACACAAAGTGGCAAAATTCCATATAACCCTGCATACTTTTCTATAAATGAACTGATTACTAACAATATAGCATTGCAAGAAAGCCGAGCCGAACAAAAATATATCACGTTACAAACAGACCTTTCTAAAGATTACCAAGTATTTGCCGACCGACCCATGGTCGACGCAGTATTGCGAAACCTGTTAGATAATGCCATCAAGTTTACTGCGCAAGGAAGCGTAAGCATTTCCGTGGAAGCATATGGACAAGAACAGGTAAAAGTAACCGTAGCCGATACCGGACAAGGGATTCAGAATGAGTACCTTTCTAAACTTTTTCGCGTTGATAGCAACCACTCGACCAAAGGCACACTAGGCGAAAAGGGAACGGGGCTTGGCTTGGTACTTTGTAAAGAGTTTATCGAAAGGCAAGGGGGGACTATTTGGGTGGAAAGCGAATTCGATAAGGGGAGTAAGTTTATTTTTACGCTGCCCACCATTTCTAAATGACATTTCGGATAACTTT
>CAYMYI010000176.1:0-6278 GCA_964394585.1 uncultured Roseobacteraceae bacterium | reverse complement strand
GGTGATACCTCGCTCTTGCTCTTGCTCCATCCAGTCCATGGTAGCGGCACCATCATGTACCTCGCCAATCTTATGGCTCAAACCTGTGTAATACAGAATACGCTCTGTAGTTGTTGTTTTTCCGGCATCAATGTGAGCCATGATACCGATGTTTCTCTGATAAGTTAAGTCTCTTTTAGCCACTGTTATTAGAACCTAAAGTGTGAAAATGCTTTATTTGCTTCTGCCATTCTATGCGTATCATCTTTCTTCTTCACTGCTGCCCCTTCACCTTTCGAAGCTGCAATGATTTCGCCTGCCAATCGCTCTGTCATGGTCTTTTCGTTACGAGCGCGCGCATATTTTACCATCCATTTGATGCCTAATGAGGTTTTACGCTCAGGGCGAACCTCGGTAGGTACCTGAAACGTTGCCCCTCCTACTCTTCTACTTTTCACCTCGACAGCGGGCATAATATTACCCAATGCCTTTTTCCAAACCTCCAAACCATTTACAGGCTCGTCGCTATTTTTACCTAATCGCTCCTCTACTAAGTCGAGTGCCTCATAGAAGATCGTATAGGCTTTACTTTTTTTGCCTTCTTTCATGAGGTCGTTCACAAACTTAGTTACCAGTGTATCCTTGAACTTAGGATCAGGCAACACATAACGTTTTTTGGGCTTTGCCTTTCTCATCGTTGTATTTCAGTATTAAATATATGACAAAATTATGCTTACTTTTTAGCGTCTTTAGGTCGTTTGGCTCCATATTTAGAGCGACGTTGCGTACGACCATTCACCCCTGCAGTATCCAATGCTCCGCGAATGATGTGATAACGCACACCCGGCAAATCTTTTACACGACCACCACGAATGAGTACAATCGAGTGCTCATTTAGGTTATGTCCTTCTCCAGGAATATAAGCATTCACTTCTTTTCCTGTGGTAAGACGTACCCTTGCCACTTTACGCATGGCAGAGTTTGGTTTCTTAGGAGTAGTAGTATATACACGCGTACAAACTCCTCTTCGCTGAGGACACGAGTTAAGAGCAGGAGATTTAGACTTAACCTGCTTAGTTACTCTTCCTTTCCGTACTAGTTGCTGAATAGTAGGCATTTATAATCTTTTTTTTAAAACGCTTAAGTTTAAAGAGTTGCAAAAGTAGAAATTTGAATTGCAATTTCAAACAAACGCCTAAAAATCAAGGAACAAATTGGTAAAAGGTTTTGGGAAATTACAGAAGACTCTCTTAGGCTTGATATTTTTTTAATCTGAGGGCAACATTCTGAAAAGTAATAACACTGTATGCTCCGATTTCATTTCGCGGTAAAGCTTTAGAATAAAAGGTATGGTTTCTATGGAATAGCCATCATACCCTAAAATAAAATGTACTTTATCCGAAATGGCATTCTACTTCAAAAACTTTGCGGTGGGTTCTCAGCCGTATATTGAATGGAAACGCCGTGGTATTTCTCGGCTTCTTTGTAGTCTTTCTGTAAGGGATGCCCTTCCCAATCGTTGGGAAGAAGAATTCTACGTAAGTCGGGGTGGCCTTCAAATACAACTCCTAGCAAATCGTACACTTCTCGTTCTTGCCAATTAGCCGCACTCCACACCGATACTAAAGAGGGTACCGTTTGATTCGTTTCTACCTTTAGCGTTAAATGGGCATCGTTGGGGATAGAATATAGGGAATAATAGACGGCAAAAGAAGCATTGGTATTGGGGCGGTGCACCCCGGTTACACAGGAAAGGCTATCGAAATAAAAAACAGGTGCGCTGTGTAAATATTGGCAAACTTCTACTAGCATCTCAGCAGATACTGTGATGGTTTGATTTTCACTTTGATGAAGCTTAATCGACTCTTCACCAAATTTTGTAACGAGTTTGCGATAAATTTCTTCAGTTGTCATTATCCTACATCTTTCCAAAAAGGGATGTTATCATAATTATATCAAATATGAAACTTGCGTACATCAGGTTTTGCAATACGAAGTAATTTATTTTTCAGATTATGTTTCCCGTTTATCTGAGGGTTACTATCAATCATTCTTGTTATTTCAACTACTTTTTTCGTGTGAATTAAGAGCCGATGTTAATGGTAAATGCTGCCCAAAGAATAGCTACCATTAAAGTGAGTGGGTATAATCGATTAATGTTGGAGAAAGATAAAGCACTACTTTTAACTGATAAAAAAATAGTAACGTTTTAATGTAAACATGGAATTGTTTCAACATGTGTAACATTTGATTTTTTTATTCTTTTCGTTACAACATTTTATACTTAATATAAAGAGTTGGGCTTAATCTCTAGGCTCATCCAATACCTCTTTTAAAGATTTAAGCACTGTTTTCCCTGCACGAGCTAACTGTGCTGCATGTAAAGTCCCCTCAAATACATATACCAACCTAGCCCTTTAAGAGATTTTCCACCGCTTTGGGTGCAAGCGGTTGCTCTTTTTGAATTTTCTCTTGCAGCTTTAGGATACCTCCTATGAGGGCTTCAGGGCGAGGAGGGCAGCCGGGCACGTACACATCTACGGGGATAATGCGGTCTACCCCTTTCACTACATGATAGCCGTGTTCCCAATAAGGGCCTCCACAATTTGAGCAACTTCCCATAGAAATCACATAACGTGGTTCTGCCATTTGCTCGTAGAGTCGCCGAACGCGATCTGCCATCTTAAAAGTTACTGTGCCGGCTACGATCATCACATCGGATTGCCGCGGACTTGCTCTGGGGAACACACCAAAGCGATCTAAATCGTATCCGGATGCATACGCTGACATCATTTCGATGGCGCAGCAAGCCAAGCCAAAGCCCATAGGCCATAACGATGATAACCGCGCCCAATTGAGCAATTCTTCTAGCTTTGTAATGACTACGCCTCCTTGTCCGGTTTTCGTTTCCGATGTTTGCATGCGTTCCAAGCGTTTCCGTTAAACCTTATCTTGAAAGTATTTTAGGGTAATCGCTAGCCCTTCGGAACGGTTTACCCGAGGTTCCCAGCCGAGTACCTCTTTCGCCTTGGTGATGTCAGGGCAGCGTTGTTTGGGGTCGTCTTTGGGTAGCTCTTTGTAAACAATTTTGCTTTTACTTCCGGTAAGCTTCAAAATTTCTTCCGCAAAATCTTTGATGGAAATCTCCGAAGGGTTGCCAATGTTTACCGGTTCTACACAATCGCTCAGTAGCAATCGATAAATCCCTTCGATTAAGTCGTCTACATAACAAAAGGACCGAGTTTGGCTTCCGTCGCCAAATACGGTGAGGTCTTCTCCACGCAGCGCCTGTCCCATAAAAGCAGGTAGAGCGCGTCCGTCGTTCAAGCGCATACGCGGGCCATAAGTGTTAAAGATTCGCACAATGCGAGTTTCCAATGTATGATATGTATGATATGCCATAGTGATGGCTTCTTGAAAGCGTTTGGCTTCGTCGTACACACCACGCGGACCTACCGAGTTTACATTGCCCCAATAGGTTTCATTTTGGGGATGCACGGTCGGGTCGCCATAGATTTCCGAGGTAGAGGCTACTAAAATCCGTGCTGCTTTTGCCCGAGCTAGCCCTAAAAGGTTATGGGTTCCAAGCGAGCCTACCTTCAAGGTCTGAATCGGCATTTTGAGGTAATCGATAGGACTTGCCGGTGAAGCAAAATGTAAAATATAATCGAGAGAACCGGGTACATGTACAAACTTGCTTACATCGTGATGGTAAAATTCAAAATGAGGATGCGAAAACAAGTGTTCTATATTGCTTAAGCTACCGGTAATCAGGTTATCCATTCCTATTACATGGTATTCTTCTTGGATGAAGCGATCGCATAGGTGTGAACCAAGGAAGCCTGCTGCACCGGTAATTAAAACGCGTTTCATAAACATTCGGAATGATTTAAGGTAAAGTAACGGAGGGAATGCCAAAAGTAAAAAAAGCACTCTCCTTTTAGGTAAAACGATTATGGCTTTTTCGTGGCAATGTATTTTCGCAATTACGTCTCTCATAGTGCTGCACATCCTGCAAATTACTTAAAAATACCTACCTTTGCGACTTCTATTTTTGAGCAAAAAACGCAGAGCAACGTAGCCGTTGATTTATGAAATATCCTGAATACGAACAGTCCGATTTTGTAAAAGTTGGGGAAGAAATCCTCAAGTTTTGGCAAGAAAATCAAGTTTTTGAAAAGTCCGTTTCCTCTCGCGAAGGGAAGCCCACCTTTACCTTTTATGAAGGCCCTCCTTCAGCAAATGGTGTACCGGGTATCCACCACGTGATGGCGCGTACGGTAAAAGATATTTTCTGCCGTTACAAAACCCTAAAAGGGTTCCAAGTAAAACGAAAAGCTGGCTGGGATACCCACGGCTTGCCTGTGGAGCTAAAAGTTGAAAAAGACCTGGGCATTACCAAGGAAGACATCGGCACTAAAATTACCATTGAAGAGTACAATCAAAAATGCCGTGAGGCAGTAATGAAGTTTAAGTCGGAATGGGACGACCTCACCCAACGCATTGGCTATTGGGTCGACCTCGACAACCCCTACATCACTTTTGAAAAAGAATATATAGAATCGCTCTGGCACTTGCTCAAACGTTTGTACGACAAAGGGCTGCTTTACAAAGGCTATACCGTACAACCCTACTCGCCTGCAGCAGGAACCGGCTTAAGTTCCCATGAACTTAACTTACCCGGTTGCTACCAAGATGTAAAGGATACCTCTATTACAGCACAGTTTAAACTCATCCGCGACGAGCAATCAAAGCATCTGTTCGATGGGATAGAAGAAGTATATGTGCTTGCTTGGACTACCACGCCGTGGACGCTTCCTTCTAACTGTGCACTCGCTGTTGGAGAAAAAATTACGTATGCAAAAGTACGTACTTACAACCCGTACACATACGACCCCATCACCGTCATCTTAGCCAAAGATGTAATGGGTAATTACTTTAACCCAAAGGCAAAAGACCTCGAACTGCACGAATATAATCCGGGCGACAAGCTCATCCCCTACCAAGTTACCCAAGAGCTGAAAGGCAGCGATTTGCTAGGAGTAAACTATGAGCAATTAATGCCCTATGTACCCGCAGAAGGCAAAGCGTTTGTAATTATCCCAGGCGATTTTGTAACCACAGAAGATGGCACCGGCGTAGTGCACACTGCATCGGTATTTGGTGCTGACGACTTCCGCGTGGCGCAGGAAAACAATGTGGTAGCCATTATGGTGAAGGACGAAAATGGAAAACCCGTTCCCTTGGTAGATAAGCAAGGAAAGTTTGTAAAAGAAGTAACCGACTTCGCGGGCATGTACGTAAAAGAAGAGTACTACAGCGAAGAAGAACGCAACGCGCCAGACTTTAAGCCAACCGACGTACGCATTGCCATCAAACTAAAAGAGGAAAATAAAGCCTTCAAGGTAGAAAAATACGAGCACCCTTACCCCCACTGCTGGCGTACCGATAAGCCCATTTTATACTATCCGCTCGACTCGTGGTTTATCCGCACTACAGCCGTGAAAGACCGCTTGGTAGAACTTAATAAAACGATTAACTGGAAACCTGCTTCTACCGGTACTGGGCGCTTTGGTAATTGGCTTGAAAACCTCGTGGATTGGAACTTATCACGCTCGCGCTACTGGGGTACTCCTTTGCCCATTTGGCGCACCGAAGACGAGCAAGAAGAAATCTGCATTGGCTCCATGGAACAGCTAGAAGCCGAAGTGCAAAAAGCACTAGCCGCCGGCGTAATGGATACCAACTCTAAGTGGATTCAAGAAGGAAAACTCTCAGAAGAATTCGACCTACACCGCCCCTACGTGGACGATATCGTATTGGTAAGCGCTTCGGGCAAACCCATGTACCGTGAGCCAGACTTAATCGACGTATGGTTTGATAGCGGCGCTATGCCTTTTGCCCAGTGGCACTATCCTTTCGAAAATGAAGAGGTGTTTAAAGCTAGCTTCCCTGCCGATTATATCTCTGAAGGAGTTGACCAAACCCGAGGTTGGTTCTTTACACTACACGCCATCGCAGTGATGTTAGAAGATAGCGTGGCTTTTAAAAATGTAATTTCTACCGGATTAGTCCTCGATGCTCAAGGGCAGAAAATGTCGAAACGATTAGGGAATGCCGTAAATCCGTTTGAAGTGCTCCAGCAATACGGTCCCGATGTAGCCCGCTGGTACATGATTGAAAATGCTCCGCCTTGGGATAACCTTAAATTCGATTTGGAAGGTTTGCAAGAAATTCAGCGGAAGTTTTTTGGTACGCTTTATAACACCTATTCGTTCTTTGCCCTTTACGCTAATTTA
>CAYMYI010000175.1:0-6327 GCA_964394585.1 uncultured Roseobacteraceae bacterium | reverse complement strand
TGGTAAGATCCTTTAACCGCCATATTGCCGGGTACTCTGCCGTTTAACAAATAGATGGTTTGCTCTCCTTTCTTTTTTATAGTCATTGGATAATTGAGCGAATCGAATGTAGGCATTTTATCGCCCATATTTTTTATGTATTCCTCAGAATATGTTTTTTCTTTTATCTGATACACAGAGGTTTTGGCCTCGGCATGGAGCGTATAATATGCTTTCATGGAGTTGGCTTGGCGGTCTATCTTCGCAATTTGTTCTGGGGTAAAAGGAAGATTTTTTACATTGGCTATTGTTCGGGTAGAGTCGAAGCCACTCTCGTACAGCAGTTTGTAACCTTTTACCAAATCATCTTGGCTTACCCCTTTTAAAGAAATAAATAGAAGGCAAATAACAGGTAAGTATCGCATCATAATTTTTTAGTTTTTATTGAAACATAGAAGTTATGGTCTTTTTTTAAGCCATAACTTCTAAAATTACAGAACTTATGGGACAGGAATGGGCACACAAGGTTGTCCTTCTGCTCGACAATCCCAAACATAGTTATGAGGAGGTTTTCCTTCCACTACAATGTCTTCACCGTCAGGCCCTTCCAAAAGAAGATAGTCAAATGGGGAATTAAATGCTGTGAGCGTAAACCCTAACGCTACAGTAGCAATTAAAATTTTGAACAATTTTTCATACAGATAATAATTTAAATTAAACATCTGTATCGAAGTAATTGAAAAAGTAATTGAAAAAGTTAATAAAACCGAACAAAATATCTAATGTTTCTTAACAAGGATACTCGAAAGTACCCTTTCTACAAATCCGCAATGTTTTTGCCCATTTTGATACCGAGTTTATTCATGCGTGAGCGCAAGGTTGCCGGATTCATTTCTAGTATTTCTGCTGCACCGCCTTTACCACTTACTTTGCCATGAGCGGCTTTCAACACTTTGATGATGTACTGCCGCTCCATTTCTTCCATACTTACCAGGATATCATCGTTGGCTGTATGGTTTACTTGGGGGGTATCTTCTAGCCAATCGCCGAACTCTAAGGTGCTGCCCATACTGATAATCACAGCGCGTTCTATGATATTTTCCAATTCGCGCACGTTGCCCGGCCAATGGTATTTTTCTAGCTTTTCGAGTACTTCTTTCGGGATTGAGGTTACGTTTTTCCCCATTTTCTTGGAGTATTTCGCTACAAAGTGGTTGGCAAGCAGGGCAACATCTTCTTTGCGTTGGCGCAAAGGGGGTAGCCCTACCGGAAAAACATTGAGGCGGAAGTAGAGGTCTGAACGGAAATTTCCCTTTTGTACTTCTTCGGATAAATCGCGGTTGGTAGCCGCCACAATGCGCACATCCACCTTTAAGGTTTTCGTACTGCCGATGCGTTCAAACTCTCCTTCTTGCAAAGCGCGTAGCAATTTCGATTGTACCTCCATGGGCATTTCGCCAATTTCGTCGAGGAATAGCGTGCCTTTATCTGCCAACTCGAAGCGCCCTACTTTTTTGTTGATCGCACCGGTAAATGCGCCTTTTTCGTGCCCAAACAACTCGCTTTCAATCAGGTTGTTGGGCAGGGCAGCGCAGTTAACTTTCACTAAGGTTTGCGAACTGCGGTTGCTCAAGTTGTGGATGGCGCGAGCTACTAGTTCTTTTCCGGTGCCTGTTTCTCCTAAAATTAGCACGGTAGAATCGGTTTTAGCCACTTGCTGTATGCTATTGAGCGATTTCTTGAATTGTTTACTCTGAGTTACAATTTCTTTGAAATTCTTATTTAGATTGATTTCTTGGCGTAAATACAGGTTTTCTTCTTTGTACTTATTTTTCAGCGTTTCTACTTCTTTTAAGGCTACGGTAAGTTCCTCGTTTGATTTTTTCAGGCTTTTGAGCAATTCTTTGTTTTCTTTCGCTAGGCGATAATGCTGAAATGCTTGTGAAATGGTTTGGCGCAATTCGACTTCCTCCCACGGTTTGCTCACATAGCGGTAAATACCCGCTTTGTTAATCGCCTGTGTAATCACTTCGATGTCGCTGTAGCCGGTTACCAAAATTTTGACAATATCGGGGAACTGTTCGTTTACTTGCGCCATGAACTCAGTACCGGTTACTTTGGGCATGCGTTGGTCGCAAATGAGCAAGTGGATTTCCTCGTTACGCTTTTCGGCATCTTTTAACGATTGCATCCCCTCATCGGCAGAAGCGCCTAGGAAAACGTGGTAGTCGTCCATAAACATGAGCTGAAAGCTATCGAGGTTTTCCTGCTCGTCGTCAACATATAAAATTCTAATTTCGGAGGTTTCGGGGTGGTTCATGGGAAGAAGTTTCGCAGTAGATGGATAATCCGTTCTCAGAACAAATATACACAGAATGCCCTGCGGTTTTCAAATTGAATTAGCCGGTCAGATGGGCAGCCAATAGCTCAACTTCATAATAAGTGCTCTGTTTTTTACAGTAAAATCTTGAGGTAGGTAGTTATCGGTATATACAATGAACAAATCGGATACGGGGTGGAAACGCCACTGTAACCGAACGTTGTGGTTAATATTTTCTGATTGCCGATTGTATTGCATAAAAGATGAGAGGAAAAGGCTACGGGTGAACGAAAGGTCGAGTCGAGTACCTACTAGCCATAATTCGGCGTCGTTATATTGCTCAGGCAATTCAATCTTATTATAGTCTATGTTGATGGCAAATTGCCCAAAAGGCTGAAAACGATAGTTAAAGCTGCCGGAAGCCCTGAAGCGTTCGCCATTAAAGTATGTCCCATACGAGGTGTTTACCTGTGCATTAAATAGTTTTCGTGGGTCGGTGTTGTACTGCAAGCGAAGCTGCCCGAATGAATGTAGGGAGCCTTCGGGTAGTTCAAGCCCTTCGGTATTGGTAGGGTCAAACGGGTCGGTAAGGGTTATCCAATCGTAGGTATAAAGCACACCAATTTGGCTTTGGTTGGTAAAGAGCACTTCATACTCAAGTTCTGCGTTTCGATCGAGCAATTCGAAGGACTCTGTCATGAATGTACCGTAACGCGCCGAAAACTGATGTTGAGCAATGCCATTGCTATTCTTAGGGAAAACCCGATAATTAAAACCTGCGCGAGCGCGCGAAATCCCTGTACGGCGGATAAAACCGATATCGTTAATATCGTAATCTTCTTGGATGTACTCGTGTACCCAAAAAACGTTGAGTTTTCGTGTAGCATATCGCAAGAAGCCCCCATGGGCAAAACGTTTATCGCTTTGTGTGGGCTTAAACGCCCGATGTATCCAGAAGTCCCCTTCCCACTTTCCATCTGCCGAATTAAGGTTGTAGTCGAGCCCCACCACCCGAGTATATTTATCGGCTTCTTCAGGGGTTTCAAAACCTTGACGATTTACGAAAATCATCCCGATGTTAGAGCGAGAAAAAACCTGCCGTTGAATTGCCGCTACCGAGTAGTTCTGTGCTAAAATCCCCTTTTCCTCATCTTTAGCCGTCTGCATATTCAACAGCCCGATGCGCCAATCGCGATTGAGCTTTCCGCTGAGCCGAGCGCCATATAAAATAGGCGTTTGTACCGTTGTTTCGCTTACGGTATCTTCCCCTATACCAATGCGGCGTGAAAAAAAGGGAGTAGAACGGCTAAAGCCAAATTGCCCAAACAAATCGCTGTTCTCTATAAAAAATTGACGGCGTTCCGGAAAAAAAATTTCAAACCGTTGTAGATTGGTTACTTGTTGGTCAACTTCTACTTGCGAAAAATCGGGGTTAAATGTTAAATCGAGATTGAGCGAAGGGGTTACCGCTACTTTGGCATCAAACCCTGCATTGGCTTTGTAGTTGGTTGTTTGCCCTTCAGCGTGATCCTTAGAAATATTGCTGCTCACATAGGGGATAAATGCCATATTCATCCCTGGGTTTGGTAACGGATTTTCAAACTGGGCGATTCCTGTGAAGGCAAGGTTTTCAACTCCGAAATTGACCGGCACTGGCTTCCACGACGAGTACTCGTTGATTTGCTGATCGAACCGAATGAAGTTTACGCCCCATTCGGTGGTATTTGGGGGGAATCGCAGTGTGGTGAAAGGAATCATCATTTCTACCGTCCACTTTTCGGGGGAACGTGTTACTTTGCTAAACCATCGGTTATCCCAACTGGCGTCTATATCGTTTCCATTGGCAATTAAACCCTCGCGCTGCACCCCGTATGCCGAAACAGAAAACACAAACCCATTGAGCCCATCGCGGAACGGATCAAATACAACAGAGAAGCAATCGTTGCGGCGAGCATTGAAATCGCGGCGAAGCGAAGAGACAATATAGGCTTGTTCGGGCGTTTGGCTGTAAACTGTTGCAGCAAGGTAAATCGCCGTTTGGTCGAATAGCATTTTCACTTCAGTCCGCCCTTGGGCATATGCCGTATCTGCTGGGAAATTCATATAGAACTGTGTGGCAACTTCAGCTTGTAGCCAACAAGGTTCTTCGAGTTTTCCATCCAATGTAATCGGGCTTTTTAATTCGGCGATTGGCAACTGATAGTGCGTAGTAGCGCTTTGTGCTTTGCTTTCTTGCACGATACCACATACAAAACCGAAAAAAAACAGCAGCAAAGAACGTTTCATGAGGGTTGATTAAGGGCTATAATGTATAGTTGGTTTACAAAGAACTGTATAACCCTTAAGTTCGGTTAAGGTAAATGATTAAATTAACAAGATGGTAACAAGTGTAAATAAACTTTTTTTTGACAAGCCTACACCTACAAAGAGATTCTTTTTTGAGAAGGCTCATCTTGCATTCTATTATCTTTTCGTTTAGTTTCTGAAAGAGATAGTCAAAACGATAGGCTTCGAGGACTTGGTGTTTTTTACGTCATCGGCTTATTTAAAGTATTGAGTTATCTTTCCTAGCCTCTTAACTTAAATAATGTATACTGACCATGCCAGAACCTACGGTAATTGCCATAGTGAACCAAAAAGGCGGAACGGGCAAAACCACTACCACCGTAAATTTAGGAACAGCATTAGCTACACTGGGGAAACAAGTACTTTTGGTCGACCTCGACCCACAGGCAAGCCTCACGTATTATCTTGGTTTTTCAGCATGCGAGCAATCGCTTGCCGATTTGGTTTTCGAAGCGTTACACCCCGATGATATTATGCTGAACACAGAAGGCGTTTCGGTACTCCCTGCCGATATATCGCTTGCCGATGCTGAGCTTTCGCTGGTAAACTATCCCCAACGCGAGTGGGTACTCCAACAGCTCTTAGCTCCCATCGCTCACCGGTTTGACTACATTCTGATTGATTGCCCTCCTTCCTTATCTATCCTTACCGTAAATGCGCTTACGGCTGCCCAACAGGTAATCATTCCCATACAACTAGAAGTGCTCAGCATGAAAGCCCTCGACCTCATCGTAAATACCGTGTTTAGTGTAAAGGAAAACTTGAACCCTCACCTCACCATCGCAGGATTATTACCAGTAATGGTGGATTATCGTCGAAATGTTACACGCGAAATTTTCCACCATTTGCAAACACACTACGGGTTACCCATATTCCCCATTGAGGTGGGTACCGACGTA
This sequence comes from uncultured Roseobacteraceae bacterium, assembly GCA_964394585.1. Taxonomy (GTDB): domain Bacteria; phylum Bacteroidota; class Bacteroidia; order Cytophagales; family Flammeovirgaceae; genus CAYUJH01. The sequence continues at coordinate 783 of CAYMYI010000175.1, read as the reverse complement.
AAAGCCGTCGAAGCCCCTTCTTTTGCAAGGAGTATCGTATCGTATGCCCCTGATTCGAAAAGTGCCCTTGCCTACAAAGCCTTAGCAGAAAAAGTGATAACCCTCTGAAATCTTACATCACCCGTTTACAATAAATAAACAATCCTCCGTTTTGTGTACGATTTTTTAGTAAATTCATCTATCTACTTTTTGGCTCCATTTTTTTTAAACAATAGAATATCTCAATATGGCTTTAGGAGAAAATATTAAAAGAGAAAGCGTTTTACCTTCTTCCAAGAAAGAAAAGCAAAAACCAGTAACACCTCACGCCGAAAATGGTAATGGTCATATTTCAGATGCAGAGTTACTCGCCAAGGTAGACGTACTCAATGAAGCTGCCCTTGTTTCCGAAACCGATATCTATGGCACTATCACCTACGCGAATAAAAAGTTTTGCGAAGTAGCACAGTACAGTGCAGAGGAACTCGTGGGCAAACCACATAGCATGATTCGCCACCCGGATATGCCCAAAGCAGTGTTCAAAGAAATGTGGGAAACCATTAAAGCCGGGGAAATTTTCCAAGGTGAAATTAAAAACCGAGCAAAAGATGGAAGCGCCTATTGGGTTGATGCAACCATTGCCCCTATCCTCGGCGAAGACGGAAAACCTAAGAAATACATTGCCGTTCGGTTCGATATCACCGAACGCAAAAAATTAGAAGAGGAAAATGCTGAAAAACTTGCCGAACCCAAGCAGAAAGAAGAAGAATTTCGCCAGGTTTTACACGCCATTGGGCAGTCGAA
>CAYMYI010000174.1:0-6341 GCA_964394585.1 uncultured Roseobacteraceae bacterium | reverse complement strand
CTGTCATCCCTTTTTCCGTAATCGAATACTCCACTTTGGGAGGTACCACAGGATATACTTTCCTATCAATAAAACCTTCTGCCTCTAACTGTCTTAACTGAGTGGTCAGCATCTTGTCCGTAATGTGCGGTATATCCTTTTTTAATTCTCCGAATCGAAATTTTCTTTCCTTCAATCTCCAAAGAATCGGCATTTTCCAAGTGCCCCCAATTCTGTCCATTGCAAATTCAACAGGATTGTAATACACCTTATTGTTATAAATGAAATCTGGCATAACACACTGATTTACTATTACTTTCTTAAAAGTTAGTACCTCTACTTTGAGTAAGTATATTGTCAAATGTAAGTGGTTGCCACACATTTGCAATATCAAGTAACGGAAAATAAATCGAAATAACACCGAACATTTTAATCGTGCTCGATACTGTCTTTTTCATTCAGTTCGCGTGAATCTCAATCGTTTAATCATTCAACAAAAGGAAAAATGGAATCACAAGTAAAAGAAATCAACAGGTATGTGCATTCGCACGGGATGCCTCTCAAAGGTAAAGTTTTAATGGTAGTAAGTAGTCCTGCCGTTTCCAAGCAAACAGGTTGGCCCATTGGTTTTTGGGCATCCGAATTAACCCACCCTTTGCATGTTTTCCAAGAAGCCGGCTATGAAGTGGAACTAGCTTCTACTGAAGGTGGAAAAATTGAAATGGATGGCTACTCAAACCCAACCGATGCAAGCGGCTATTCGGCACACGATGTCATTTCCTTAGGGTATATGCAGCTAAATTGGTTCAATCAAATGTTGGAAAACACAAAGAAGCTCACCGAAGTAAGCGCTAATGATTATGATGCTATCTTTTTAGTAGGCGGTCAAGGGCCAATGTACACTTTTAAGGGCAATCACGATTTGGAAAAGGTTTTCGCCAATTTCTACGAATCTGGAAAACCAAGTGCGGCAGTTTGCCATTCAACTACCTTATTGTTAGAGGCAAAAAAATCTGACGGAACTTTAATAGTTGACGGTAAAACTTGGACCGGGTTTGCAAATGCAGAAGAAGAATATGCAGATAAAGCGGTAGGGCAAAAAATACAACCCTATTGGATAGAAGAGGAAGCGCATAAATTACCAAATACAAAATTTAAAGTGGCAACTCCTTTTAGCGCGTATGCTATAAAAGACGGGAATCTAATCACAGGACAGCAACAAAATTCAGGGGCAGCGGCTGCTCAGTTAGTAGTTCAACAATTGTCGAAATAGATCCATTGAGGAATCTAAGCAGTGTGCAACCCTAACGACTTGGAGTAAATAAAAAAGGGTGATAATTTGGATTAGCCATAAATCTTCATGAGAATAGATTTTCTGATATGGAAGTAACTCCTCGTGTATTTGTTTAGAAAACAGTTTTAATGAGAAATTATGAAATTAGCATTTATAGGCATTGGTAATATAGGCTTTGCATTAGCCAATAATTTACAGAAAAAAGGGCATGACATCGTAATTGCTCATAATAATGTAAAAAGTGGAAGTGTTGTACAAGCACAAGATAAAAACCCCTCTTTTTCAGCACTTCCCATTCAAGAGGCTATCGACCAATCAGCTATCGTATTTTTAGCTACTCCGTTCAAACTCAATGAAGCTATTTTAAAGCCCTTAAATTTTGGGAATAAAACATTGGTTGATTGTACCAATCCTGTTGGTGCCGGAATTTCTCATGGGCTGAAAAGTGAGATTTCGGGAGCAGAAAAAGTACAAGAGTGGGCATCTCATGCAAACGTTGTAAAAGCCTATACGATTTATGGTTTCGAGAATTTAGAAAACCCCACATTCCCAAATTACGGCGTCAAACCTGTAATGCTAATTGCCGGCAACGATTCTGAAGCTAAAAAACAGGTTGGCTTTCTCAATTCAGATTTAGGTTTTGAGACTTTAGATGTAGGCGATTTATCTCAATCACTCCATTTAGAGCATATGACTTTGCTTTGGGTAAAAATGGTTCGGGCTAATGGTCATCACCCCAATTTTACTTGGGCTTATTTAGAACGATAGGAATTCTTCAAAAAGCACATTGTTTTGCCCAAGCGAACCTCTGATATCAAAGTAGTTAACTACACTCCGTCAACCCTTGACTTTAACATCCGCTACACATTAGGTAGCATTCTCTTTGGAAATAAGTTATTTTGGTTCGTGCTTTTGGTTGATTTGGTGCAATTAAACCACATCACAGATGCTACAAACTCTTGCATCCTAATTACAAATCCAAAAGATTTGGGAGACTTTATTTATTCTTTGCTATTTGATTTTGAATCAGCTGATCAATGTATTGGAAAAATTCAAGGAACTTTTCCAATACAAAACTCAGAAACCCTTTTTTGACTTCAATCTCTTTACTTCCAGCTAGGTATGGGTTCGATGCAACATATTGTGATTCAGCATTCTTGATATTTCCATCAAGGTCGGTTAGTTTCCCATCATTATGAACAAAGTTGTTTCTTATTTTTTGAATACTTTTTATCGCTCCCCATTCACTTTTGCTCTTATCAAAGTCAAGATTTGCAACGAGGGTTAAGTATTTAATACTTCTTTCTATTCCTAAATCCTTCAAATCTCTATGACCTATTCGTTCATTTAAATTGTTTTTGAATATCAGACAAAGCCTATCAAGTTCGTGTTCTAAAAACCCATACAAAGTAAGAAAAGCTGACCTACGCTGAAGAGAGGGAAAGTACTCATTAAAAATCCCCTTTAAATCATAGGTTGAGTCATCAAGTCCCTTATGTATTTCCACAATGTTTGATTCTTCGAGGGAGGCTAAATCTCCAATTTGTTCAGTTCCAATCTTATTTGAGAATTCAAAAATGCTTAAATCGATTTGAGACTCGGTTGTTTCAATAAAAGAATCTAGAAGTTGGAGCGAAAAACTAACCTCGTATTTGAACCAGTTAGCAGGAACTTGCTTAGGCGCGTAGATTGCCATTGTTTTCTGTCTATTTTATTGCTTACGTTAGGCTAAAAAGTTTGACTTGTGTTACCATTGAGTACTGCAGCAATTGTATTGCGGTCAAATTAATACTAAAGTAATAGTTGAGGGCTATACTAGAAAACATTCCTTGGCCGTCGGTGGTATCGCCACCAACGATATTTTCAAGGATGTTTGTGATAGGTTGGTATCCTTACCAATCAATTCAAACAATAGTAACATTTTTAAATAAAAATTATAAATGTTTCAATGTTGGTAACAATTCCTCATATGTTATTTTTCGTTACACAATTTTTATGTTCGAAGTAGAGGTATGCAAGGAGTCATTTCTCATACCTAGGCACAAAGAAAAGATGCATCGAACCCAGAGATTCTCCTTAAAATACCTCCGCATTTTTAGGGTTACGTCATCAGATTCAAGGTAACGAAACAGGTAAACTTCAACGGCTGCGTGGTACGCCTACCCATCCCACTGGCATATCGGGGTTGTAGTCGCCGCTGATATCGGGGCGTTGGGTGTGGTTGGTTTCCCTTTCGACATTGCGCTGCACATACTCGGCTAGTTCCGCTAAAGTGATAAACTTACAAGTGAAATCACAATCGGGGTTGGCGGCTTTTTGAGTTACCGAAGGCATGTGTCCTTTCAACCCTTTAATGAGGTAATAACTAAAAATACCTTGGCGTAAATCGTTGCGTTCGTACGATTTCTGCTCTTTCCTCGACGACATCAGCAGTACCGTCCCTTTTTGCTTGGCAATAGTCTGCTGCCAAGCCTCCAATGGAGTCCCTTTAATTCCGCCAGAGTGGCAAGCATCGGCAATCCACAACTTTTTGTTGGCACGTGTTTCATTAAAAAATGCCTTCACTGTTTCATACGTAAGCCGATTTTCTGTGCCGTTGTAATCGTATGGGTAGAAGGCTTGATCGCTCGCATGCCCAGCAAAGTAGAAAATTACTAAATCGTTGGGTCCTGCTCGTTTCAATTGCTTCTGCAATGCTTGGACGATGTTATCTCGATAAGCGTTTTGGTCGACGAGTATGCTGATTTGCTCATCGGGGAGGGCACCTCCTTGCGGGCTCTTGAAAAATGCATAGAGTTGATAGGCATCGTCGTCGGCGTAGTTCAGCCCACTAAAAGTTTGGTACGCTGAAACCCCCACAATCACTGCCCAAACTTTTAGCGGGGTATCGGTTGAATGAGTTCGCACGTTCGCCAAGGGAGTTTCCGGGTCAAATTGTCCATACATCATCGGGTTTTGTTCCCCATCGGTGCGGCGCTGCACTTGTTGGCGTACATAGCTAAACAACTCGTTCACTGTAACAATACCATCTTCGTTTACATCGCTTTTTCCTTTTAATGCCTGCATCATAAAGTAAGAGAATACCCCTTGCCTCAAACCGTCGTATTCTTTAGAAAACTCTCTGGGGCGCGAAGATGCCAGGAGAATCGTTCCATCTTTTGCCTTTGTAAGCTTTTCGTAAAAACTATGCAATGCTTCGCTTGCGCCTCGGTTCGCCACCAAAGTACCGGCATAGCAGGCATCGGCAATAATCATTTTCTTGCGTGCTTTCGCACGGTTCATCAGCTCCTTAATCTTATTATACGAAAGCTGAGTTTGCGATTTTTCTGGGTAATAGTCGTATGGTAAAATAGCCCCCTCTGCTCCGTGCCCAGAGTAATAAAACAAGATGATATCCTGAGGGCTTGCCTTTTCTACCGTTTGGTAAATGCTAGCGATGATGGCTTCTTTGGTAGCGTTTTCATCTACTAGCACCGTAAGTTGCTCATCGGGCAACGCCCCGCCGGCAGGGCTTTTATAGAACGAATAGAGCAGGTAGGCGTCGTCGTCGGTATAATGCAGTTTTTCCAAAGAAGGGGAAGGATTGGCATAGTTAGAAATCCCTACAAAAACTCCCCAAATTTTAGGTGGCTGGTTGTTTTGATCCGCTAGAGCGTTAGGTATAGCTTGAGGTGCTTGCAGTACTCCTTCTGAAGTTTCCACCAAAAAAAGAGGCGTTTGTACATGCGTATTACCAATAAAAAAGCCACGAGTGAGCTGTTGTGTTTTTTGGAGCAGCACGTTCCAACTGATTCGCTCGTAGGTACTTTGCGAGGCGTTTAAAAACGCCCACGAAAGGGCACTCCCCCGCAACGGGTGGGGATCAAACTCTGCCAACTGACCATTGCTACACCCTGCCAATAGCACACTCCCTCGGCTTTTTTCGTACAGGTATTGGTATTGTTTCGTAAGCGATTGATGGGTTCTGGCGGCAGGTTGTTCCACCATAGCAAAGCGCCACTCATCTTGAAACGACGTAGGTTTTTGCCGAAACTCTACCGAATGACCTGCATCGGCAAGGCATACAAGTAGCCGAGGTTGCTTTTGCTTGAGTTTTTGGTACAACAGAGGAAGCGCCATCCCATAGTGCGTAAGTTGAGGGGTTTCTGTCCAGTTGCCTTGGTTTAGGTACAAATTGGGCCAGGGGTTGCGTTGGTCCTCGTACCGAAACCCTTCGCCTGCATAATAAAACAATATCACATCGTTGGGGGCTACTGTAAAAGTGTTCAAAAAAGTTAGCAATGCTTCTTTGCGAAACCGTTCTCCTACAAAATGATGCACTTTTAACCGAAGCGAAGTATGGCGAGTAATCGTTTCGGTTTCGCTTTGCATGAGCTGATATGCCGATTCAATCCCCCCTCCAAAACCTTTGAGTTGCGTATCGGCAAAAAAGATGGCATGAAGTGTGGCAGAATCTGCTGGTGCAACTTGCGCAAAAACAGGGGTAATGCCATAAAAACACAGAAAGAAAAGTAGGAGATAACGCATAAGATGGTGGGGTTTGTTCTATTATGACAAGCCTTTCGCTAAAATCATACAAAGTTTGCAGAATGATTTTTTAAATCGATTCTTTGGAGGCAGTTTCGTAAGTAGGCATCTTCTGTTCGATACCTTATCCACTATAAAACCGATTAGCTGTTATGTTTCGCGACATTCACATTATTACACCGCTTTATAACGATTGGCAATCGCTCATGCTGCTGTTTGAAAAAATGCAGACCGTGATTCCCCCCGCCTATCTCAATCGCTTTTTCATAACGGTAGTCAACGATGGTTCGGTACAACCTGTGCCTGAACAGCTCGGAGAAACAGCACCTTTTCCTGTGGAAATTGTCCACCTAAGCAGAAATTTAGGGCACCAAAAAGCGATTGCCATCGGACTAGCTCGGGCTGCCCAAGAACAAGACTTTTCTTTAACGGTTGTGATGGACTCCGATGGGGAAGATCAGCCTGAACACATCCCTTTACTCATTGAAAAAGCAGAAGCATCGGGAGGACATATCGTATTTGCCCGCCGCTCAAAACGCAC
>CAYMYI010000173.1:1883-6394 GCA_964394585.1 uncultured Roseobacteraceae bacterium | reverse complement strand
TCGTTTAAAGGGAAATACACCTGCGGTAAAGGGGAACTCACCTGGCACATTTTCTTGCAAATGCCAGCGGAGCAAATCGCCCCAACTTTGGTAGTTAGGTAGGGCTACTTTAGGTACTTTCGTTCCCGAAAGCGATTCTGTATGCGTTTCTACCTCAATTTTTTTACCTCGCACTTGGTACGTATACACTCCACTTTGGTAAGCTGCTTTTTTTTCGTTCCATGCTTCTAATAGGTGTTGATAATTTCCATCGAGGTCCCTTTTCATATTTTCATACAACTTGCTTAGAGCAGAAGGGATAGGCTGTTTGGCTTGTTCTAGGAGCGATTGCGTTTCGGCCAAGTGCTGCAATTGTGCAGCAATTTTACTTTGTTGCAACACCCGATCGTTGTAAGAGCGGAGGGTATCGGTTATTTCGGAAAGATAGCGAGTGCGCGATGGTGGAATGATGTATACTTTCTCCGACATTTCGTTGGTAGCCGAAAACCGCGATTCCCAGTGCAAACCCATGGTTTCATTCAGTTTTTGGACTATCACCCCATATAACTGATTCATGCCGGGGTCGTTAAATTGCGAGGCTATTGTACCATACACAGGCATGGTATCAAGCGCCGATTCCCACAAATTATGTGTGCGTTGGTATTGCTTGCGTACATCGCGAAGGGCATCTTGTGCTCCTCGTTTATCAAACTTATTAATAGCGATTAAGTCGGCAAAGTCGAGCATATCGATTTTTTCAAGCTGTGTAGCCGCACCGTATTCGGGTGTCATTACGTACAAAGCGAGATCGGCGAAATCGGAAATTTCAGAGTCAGACTGCCCAATACCCGAAGATTCCAAGATGATTAAATCGAAATGTGCTGCTTTGAGTATATCAAGTACTTCTGGGATGTGCTTGGAAAGGGCAACATTAGCTTGCCGAGTAGCGAGCGAACGCATGTAAATACGTTCATTAAAGATGGCATTCATACGGATGCGATCGCCTAATAAAGCCCCTCCTGTTTTGCGTTTAGAAGGATCTACTGAAATAATAGCTAAGGTTTTATCAGTAAAATCGGTTAAAAAACGGCGTACCAGCTCATCGACAAGACTCGATTTACCTGCTCCTCCTGTGCCGGTAATTCCCAAAATAGGGATGGTTTTTCCGTTGATATTTTGCCGGACTAGTTCACGGAAATTATGCTTATCGGCAAGCTGATTTTCAAAAGCAGTGATGAGTTGCCCGATTAACCGATGGTTGTATGCCGAAAGCTCGGGCGAGGGTAATGTGTAGGTATCATTCATGGTTGTAAGGTTCTTGCAGTGGGTGGTTGAAATCAGTTATGGGCAACGGCAAACGAAGCAATAAGTTGTTCGAGCTGTTGCGAAGAAATCGTAGGGTAGTCGCTTTTTTCGAGCAAATCATTAATCATTCCCTGAAGCCCTAGGGCTCTGCCGTCGTCGGGCGAATAAATTCGCGTAATGCCATAGGCATGCAACTCCTCTATTTCGGAAGGTAAGATTGTGCCACCACCTCCGCCAAAGATGCGAATATGTCCACAGCCTTTTTCATGTAATAAATCAAACATATATTTGAAGAATTCCATGTGCCCACCTTGGTACGAGGTAATGGCAATGGCTTGTACATCCTCCTGAATGGCGCAATTCACGATTTCTTGTACGGAACGATTGTGCCCTAAATGAATAATTTCAGCTCCTGATGCTTGCATAATACGCCGCATAATATTGATAGCGGCATCGTGCCCATCGAAGAGCGAACCCGCTGTTACAATGCGGATTTTGTGTTGAGGTTGATACGGTTTTGTTTGCATGGTAATCGTGTGTATTGGTAAGATTTACTCGCTACCTTTAAAAAGTCAGGTAAGCGCATATTTGTTTCTACAAAAATAGGGATTGAAGATAGAATTTATACGTTATCATCAAACTAGTCCTTATTGGGAGTAAAAAGGTAGCTACTGTAAATCAATGGAATATATTTCTACAGCAAAAAGTATAGTAAGCGATACCCTGTTTTAGGGTAATTTTCCTATGAAATTTCCTAACGATATCTTTGAGATACTGCATCAACATGGTAATGCGGAAAAAGCGCAGCAAATGTCTGCTTATTTAAGGCATCAGTTTCCTTTTTTAGGCATACAGGCACCTTTACGCAGAGAGTTATCCAAATCGTTTTTACGCGATAAAACCACGGTGCAATCCGTCGATTGGGAATTTGTGGCCCAGTGTTTTGCCTTGCCCGAGCGCGAGTTCCAATATCTTGCGTGCGATTACCTCCAAAAAGCAAAACGCTTTTTGCAAATAGCAGATATAGCAATGGTGGAGAGGTACATTGTAACCAAGCCATGGTGGGATTCTGTAGATGTGGTCAATAGCGTTGTAGGCTCTTTTTGCTTGCGATATCCGCATATAAAACACGAAGTGATTTCTCGGTGGATAGTAAGCGAAAGTATTTGGCTCAAACGAGTAGCCATTCTCTTTCAGCTAAGTTATAAAGAACAAACAGATACTGTTTTTTTGCGCGAAGCAATCCTTTATAATGCAAACACTAATGAGTTTTTCGTAAATAAGGCGATTGGTTGGGCACTACGGCAATATTCCCGCAGCAATCCGCTTTGGGTAGCACAATTTCTCAAAGAAAACACATTACATTCGCTAAGTGTACGCGAAGCGCGTAAGTATCTACCAACTCATTTATGAAGGTTCCTTTTGTAAATCTGCATGCTCAGTATCAGCAAATTGCCCCTGTGGTCGAGGCGGCCTGGCAGCAGGTGCGCAGCGATATGTTTTTTATAGAAGGCAAGCGAGTTACAACATTTGAAAATCAGTTTTCAGCGTATTTGCGTGCAAATTATTGTTTGGCTTGCAGCCACGGAACCGATGCACTTATGATTGCACTTTCAGCAGCCGGCGTTGGCCATGGCGATGAAGTAATCGTGCCGGCGCTTAGCTGGGTTTCTACCGCAACAGCAGTAAATAGGGTAGGAGCTACGCCTATTTTTGTCGATATTGAGCCTTCCACCTATTGCATTGATGTAAACCATATAGCATCAAAAATTTCTTCCCGTACTAAAGCCATCATTCCTGTTCATTTATACGGTCGGTTAGCCGATATGCCTCGGATTTTAGAAATCGCTCGTAAGTACCACTTATTTGTGTTAGAAGATGCAGCACAAGCACACGGGGCTACTCTTCAAAATAAAATGGCAGGAACATGGGGTAATGCCGCTGCCTTCAGTTTTTATCCTGTAAAAACGTTAGGAGCTTATGGCGATGCAGGGTGTATTGTATCAGAGAGTGAGGACTTTATGCAAAAGGCTAGGTTACTCGCCAAACAAGGGCAAAAAGAACAGCGAGGGGTGCACTACGTAGTCGGGTTTAATAGTAGGATGGATAGTATACAAGCCGCTATTCTTTCGGCAAAATTGCCCTATCTGCCGCAGTGGATAGTACAACGTATCGTACATGCAAAAAAATATGCGGAAGGATTGGCAGGATTACCGATTCAACTACCGGTATTGCCGAAAGGTACAGAACACAGCTTTCATCTCTTCGTAATTCGTGTACCGTCATATCGCGATGCCTTAAAACAGTTTTTAGCTGAACAGGGCATCGAAACGATGATACATTATCCATTGTCATTACCACTACAGCCGTTGTATCAAGGGCAACATTGGAAAGTAGATGATTTTCCTGTATCGGCACGTGTGTGTTCGGAAGTGCTTTCGTTACCGTTGTATCCTGAGCTTACTGAAGAAGAACGAACGTATGTGATAGAACAAATTCAACAGTTTTTTACGTTACTTCGCAACTGACCTCGGTAGTTAATGCGTTCAAGATTTATGATTTTTCCGTTTAAAACAATGGGCTTACTTCGTTGGCTATTTCCACACTTTACGTGGCGTATTCAAACCAACTCTCCTGAAGTATACCTTACCTTCGACGATGGTCCTATCCCCAATGTAACCGAATGGGTATTGGATATTTTGCAAGAATATGGCGTAAAAGCTACTTTTTTTTGTGTGGGAGATAACATTAGGAAGCACCCTCTAGTATTTGAAAGAGTGTTAAATGAAGGACATCGAGCAGGGAATCATACATTTAATCATTGGAGTGGATGGAAATACGATACGGCATCTTACATGGAGAATGTAGCCATGTGCCAACAAGAAATGGAACGGTTCCCTACTTTTTACGAGCAGCTTCAACACACAAAACCCTTGTTTCGGCCTCCATACGGCAGAATCAAAAAATCGCAGGCAGTAGCAGTACGGCAACAGTACCAAATTGTAATGTGGGATGTACTCAGCGGCGATTTTGCCAAAAGCATTAATGAAGAAATCTGCTTGCAAAAAACAGTGCAATACACCGAGCCGGGTTCTATTATCGTATTTCACGATAGCGTAAAAACAGAAAAGAAGCTGAGAATGGTACTTCCCAACTTCCTTCAAGAAATGTTAGCGCACGGCTATACATTCAAGTTGTTATAATGCTTAAATACTGATGGCGTGTTG
>CAYMYI010000173.1:0-1873 GCA_964394585.1 uncultured Roseobacteraceae bacterium | reverse complement strand
GGTATTCCCAATCGAAGAACACCGAAGAGCTCTCTACTATGTTTCGCTGCGTGATACGGTCGCGGCGAGATAATTTGACAAAATCAAAAAGAAGATTAGCAAGCTGTTCTGCCGATTTGTGGTAATCGCCATGCCGGCGCTCAACCACAAAAATGCCGCGCGCATTGTGGTCGGGCATGCTTTTGAGCACATAGTCGCCAAAGCCCGACAAATCGCTGGTAACGGCAGGAACGCCACTTGCCGTACATTCGAGTGGCGTGTACCCCCATGGCTCGTAGTAACTTGGGAAAATACCTAGATGACAGCCGCGTACAAACTGCCCATAATCAATTCCAAATAAAGGATTAGTAGATGATATAAAATCTGGGTGATAGACGACTTTAACGCGGTCGTCGGCTTGGTTTACAAGGTTTGAATTACGCAAGAAATTTAATATTTCATCATTTTGGTCGTCGCGTAAGTTGTGCGTTACCACCGAGGGTAACTCACGTGTTTTCCAGGTTTGTAGCGTTCGGCGTAAGCGCAAGCGCATATGGTCGTCTACAAAATCGTTTAGTTCAGGGAGGCGGTGGTCTTTATTAGAAGCAGTAGCGTAGAAGAGTCGGTTCCCTATTTGTTGCTGAATCTTATCGCAGGTTTGTCTAATTTCTTCCATTACAGCGCGAGAGTGAAGCACCCTCGGATTTACCGATTCAAACGGGCGACGCGTAATGAAAAACGTTACCACGGTAGTGTCGAGGTTGGCTTCTTTCATTTTCCAATTAAGCCGTGCGAGGGCTTCCAAAGTGAGGTCATACCCTTTGTTTTTGTATTCGTAGCGCCCTGAGGTGAAGAAGTAAAGTGTTTTGTCCAAATCGAAGGAATAGCTTTGGAAAAAATGTCCCATTACAAATTGTTGAATCTTCCTTTTATATTCTAAATGAAGATTTTGAAATTCGTGAAGAGCTTCAAAGCGTTCTATATTAATTCCGTTAGGGAGGATGGCATCGCATTTTCTACCCAATAAGTGCTCACATTCTTGGTCGGTTACTTCACTTACGGTGGTAAACGTATGGCTGCCGTGGGCTGCAGCTCGCTCAATGCGGACGCGTGCATCGATATTAAAATGTGCCGCTTCTTTCTCCCAGTCGTAAAAAGGGAGATACTCATAGAACAGTGGGTCGTTCATGGCTAAATACCGCCCAAGCATAGTGGCATGCGTAGTAAACACGATTTTTACTGGTAATTGATGCCGGCGCATAATCGGGATAGGTACACCTGCCATCCATTCGTGGAAATGGGCAATGATATTTTTCCCTTGCCTGAAATGGTCTTGAGAGAGGATACGGAAAAACTCTTTCACCTGATAGCCAAAGGCTACTACTTGATCAAACAGATTATCACCATCGGGCGAGGAAATTGCATGATGTTCCCAGTAGTCGTACTTATAACTTCCTATACGATCGTACACTGAAAACGGGTTGAACAACACAACGCGCGGGCGACCGGAAACGAGCCATACGCCATAATGTACTTCAAAGCCTTGTTCCCGCATTTCTATTACGGCTCTGCCCACTGGATCGCTGTAGTCGTCGATGGGGTCAAATACAGCCGAAACGTTTTCATGCACATAGGGGCCTATTAAGAAATAATTGTCACCCCACCGTTCGGTCATCACAGGGGCTTTTGACCGAATAACCGTGTAAATTCCTCCAACTTGATTACACACCTCCCATGCAATTTCTACAAGCAGGTTATTTTCAGTATCGTGTTTTGAAAGTTTACGTGCACCGCCTTTGATGGGCCCATCGCTTGATTTTACACTAACATCTATTCGTGACATAATACGGGGAGGGGTAAGGTTGAAGTAATCCGATAATGTTTATGTATTTAT
>CAYMYI010000172.1:0-6417 GCA_964394585.1 uncultured Roseobacteraceae bacterium | reverse complement strand
GAATTCGGCAGTGTATTCCGTAATCAACTCATCCCTGAGCTCGCCGCTCACAATATCATTTTGTACCGAGAGGATGCCATCGAGCCTTCGCATCAAAAAGCCGTACTGCGTTTCTTCCGCAGCCGAGTACTCGCTTATTTACAGCCTATCGTTTTCAGTAAAAAAACCAAAGAAGTTTTTTTAGAAAATCGTAAACTATACTTCTGCGTTGCGTTGAAAGAACGTGCGAACCCCGAAGCTCCTACGCAATATGCCATTGTAAATGTTCCTTCTGACCACCTCCCCCGCTTTATAGAACTGCCCAAAATTGGAGAACGCCACTATTATATTTTCTTAGATGATATCATCCGAGCGAATCTTCCCTGGATTTTCCCAAACTTCACCATCGAAGGCTGCTATAGCATCAAAATTAACCGCGATGCCGACTTAAACATCCAAGATGAATATTCGGGAAATTTGGTCGAAAAGATTGAGAAACAGCTAAGCAAGCGGCAAGTCGGCGCTCCGAGTCGTTTCCTTTTTGATAAGGAAATGCCCGAAGCCATGCAGTTGTTTTTAAAAGAACAATTTGAACTTGATACTGCCAACATGGTAACCGGAGGGCGCTACCACAATTTTTACGATTTTTTTGGGCTACCCAACCCAATGAAGCCATATTTAGAACAAGCCAAATTACCCCCTCTTGAGCATACTATTTTCGAGCAGCAAGCCTCTATTTTTGATGCCATCGATCAAGGAGATCAAGTATTGCATTTTCCATATCATTCGTACGATTATGTTTTACGTTTTTTCAACGAAGCCGCCATCGATCCATACGTAAAAGAGCTGCGCGTAACGGTGTATCGAATTGCCGCCAATTCGTTTATCGCAAATGCCCTCATTAGTGCGGCTAAAAACGGCAAAAAGGTAACGGTATTTGTAGAAGTGAAAGCCCGCTTCGACGAAGAAAACAATTTGCGCTGGGCAGCTAAAATGCAAAAAGCCGGGGCAAAGATTATCTACAGTATTCCCGGCTTAAAAGTGCATGCTAAGCTAGCGTTGGTAACTCGGAAGAAAGAAGATACCAAAAGAGTATATACACTGCTTTCCACTGGAAACTTCAACGAGTTGACCGCTCGAATTTATGCAGACCATGCGTTGCTTACTAACGACTCCGTACTCACCAACGATTTACTCAACGTATTCAAATACTTAGAAAAACGGCAAGAACTGCCCGAAGTGCAAGAGTTGTTAGTAGCGCAAGTAAACATGCAGCAGCGTTTTATTGCCTTGCTCGATAGAGAAATCGAACACGCGCGTTCAGGCAAACAGGGGCACTGTATTCTCAAATTCAACAACTTAGAAGACCCTGCTATGATAGACAAACTCATTGAAGCAAGTCAGGCAGGTGTAAAAGTAGAGCTAATCATACGGGGAATTTGCTGCCTTCGGCCGGGGGTGGCAGGCTTCACTGAAAACATTACCGTACTTCGATTGGTCGATCAGTTTTTAGAACATGCACGCGTATTTTGGTTTGCCAATGCGGGAGAGCCTCAAGTATTTCTTTCATCAGCCGATTGGATGAAACGTAACCTCTACTACCGTATTGAAGTAGCCTTTGAGCTAAAAAACCCAAAAATCGCTCAAGAGGTAATGGAAGTAATTCGTTTCCAACAAGCCGATAATACGAAAGCGCGCTACATCACCGCCAACCACACCCACGAGCCACCCCCCAACTTTGAACACCCTCAAAAAGTGCGTGCTCAACTTGCCACCTACGAGTGGGTAAAACGGCTAGGGACTTAAGCTATGCGGAAACTAAAAACCAGGGGTTTAGCAAATTTTCTTTGTTGTAGCGCATGGGTTTGCCGGAGGGATGTTCGAGCACCTTGCCCCCTGCCGCCTCCACGATGGCTTGAGCCGCTGCGGTGTCCCACTCCATTGTAGGAGCAAACCGAGGGTATAAATCTGCTTTGCCTTCCGCAACAAGCAAAAGTTTTAGCGAACTACCCATGCTCACTAACGTTGCCCCTGGGTGTTCTGCTACAAACTCTTTTGTTGCTTCGTTTAGATGCGAGCGCGAAGCAACGATAGTAAGGGGAGTATTTGGTGTAGCTGCCACTGAAATTGATACGGGAGTTTGCACTCCTTCGCGCTTAAAGGCTCCTTTTTTGGGGGAAGTATAGTACATCCACCCTTTCACCGGTACATACACTACCCCTAGAATTGGGCGATTGTTGGAAATCAACGCGATATTCACGGTAAACTCCCCATTCTGTTTGATAAACTCTTTAGTGCCATCGAGCGGATCGACCATCCAAAAAGAATCCCATCCGCGGCGTTCTTGGTAAGAAATATCCGCACCTTCTTCGCTTAACACCGGGATTTGGGTAGGCTTCAACATTGCCATAATAGCAGCATGTGCTTTCTTATCGGCAAGGGTTAGAGGTGAATTGTCGGCTTTGGCTTCCACTCCAAAATTGCCCGTTTCGTATACCTTCAATATTTCATTTCCTGCGTCTTCTGCGGCCTTCAAAGCCAAGTTGAGTAGTTTGTCTAAATCTTGTTCCATCAGTTTTAAGATTAAATCGTATGCTTTTCTTTTTGATAGAAAGGATACCTTCTTCAATCGAAAGGTTAAACCTCTTGGTCTAAAATAGCCTTTCTCGCCTCTGCAAAGGCATGATAAATGGCATAGTGGTTAGGAAAAAGGGAATTTCAACCAAAACCCTACCGCTATGAATGTAAAATATCTGATGGTAAACCTACTGATTTATCTGATTATCTTCGCAGGAGTAAGCTTTTTAGTAGGCAGCACCCACTTTATTATCCTTATGATTTTCATCCTTTTTATCTTTTTGCTTGGTTTTTTGAGCATCAGACTACTAAGTTCAAAAAAAATCGACTCCAAACCCCGCTTTTCTTCCAAGTAGCCTTTGTTTATGATGGTATATTGTATCTTTTCAGGATACTGTAAAAAGTCTACTGTATTATGGCAACGTCTTCTTCTTTCCGCACTGCACTACTCACTGTATTTGCTTGCCTTACCGCCGGGGCATTTATTGGAAGCTCAACCAATGCAATCAACGGGTGGATAAGTCCTCTGTGTTTTCGAAACATAATGGGCTGGGATTTTGAAAATATATGGAACGCTTGCGTTGCACAAGGCATTTTTGAAGGCCTATTATACGGGATGCTCTTTGCTATCGTTTTTGTTATCACGTTTATCACTATTACCAAGGCAAGTGCTCCGTTTACCTACATTATAAAGCAGTTACTAAAACTTATGGGCGTTATATATATGTGTTGGGTGATAGGTGGTATCCTAGCGGTAGCTCTTGCCGCAATTAGTCCTGAGTTTTATCGTAGTACCTTTCAGCTAGTGCCTAATCAATTTGATGCAATGCTAGGATATGCATGGGTTGGTGGCTCTATTTGGGGCGCCATATTTGGCAGTCTAGTTGGTGTAGTGCTAGGAATAATTGGGCTTCGAGGATATGCAAAAAAAGCGCAGGCTTCTTAAAGTCCTCTCCGCCCCAGAGAAGCCATTATATTAGCGATAAGGCTGCTTCTAAATCGCCCCAAAGCATATCAACATCTTCAAGGCCGGCATAAAAACGAATGAGATTCGGGGGATAAGCAGGGGTTACTCCTTCAGGGATATAAACTGCACAATAAGGCCACACTAACGACTCGTACCCACCCCAAGATGCTGCCAGGCTAAAGTGTTGTAGCTGGTTAGAGAACATTTCTACTTTTTTTACATCAGCAGTTTTTAGTTCAATAGAAAATAGCCCTGCGCCTTTTGCAATTTGTCGTTTTGCTAATTCATATTGAGGGTGGCTAGGTAAAAATGGGTAATGTACTTTGGCAACTTTCGGATGATTTTCTAACCGTTGGGTAAGCACTGCCGTAGTTTGAGAAACCCGTTGCATACGCAGTGGTAAGGTGCGAAGCCCACGCAGGAGCAACCAGGCATTAAATGGCGATAAGGTTGCCCCCAGCGTCATGAATTCAGAATAGAAAATTTTGCGCATCATCGCTTCTGAGCCGCACACAATTCCGGCTAGAGCATCGCTGTGACCATTGAGGTACTTGGTAGCCGCATGTACTACAAGATCCACCCCAAATGTACTCGGTTTGCAGTTGATGGGCGTGGCATAGCTATTATCCATGATGGTGAGTAACTCATGCTCACGAGCAATGTTTACTACCGCTTCAATATCTTGTAACTCAAAGGTAAACGTGTTCGGGCTTTCCAAATAAAGCAACTTAGTATTATGCCGAATTGCCTTTCGATAGTTTTCGGGGTCAGTACCATCAACCGCTGTGGTTTCAACTCCAAAACGGGGTAAAAGTTGGTTCATTAACCGATTTGTCCAATTGTACGGGTTCTTGATAAACACAATATGATCGCCTTGTGCCACATTCGCCATCACTGCAGCAGCAACTGCAGCCGAACCACTCGCAAAGCTAAGTGCTGCTTCGGTTTGCTCGAGTGCAGCCACTTTTTTGTTTAATAGGTCTACAGTAGGATTATTTCCACGAGAATACAGCGGAATTTGGTATTCGTCTTTAAAGGCTTGGCGCATTTCTGCCACTGTTTTAAAAGCGAAATTGACACTCGGTACTATACTAGGAGCTACAGCACCAGCATTTTCTTCGTGCCCTTCGCCCAATTCGTTTAGAATGAAAGATAAGTCCATGTGATTTGTTCTAGTTTACTTTTAGATGGTTGAAATTAGCGGAACTTTTGCAAAGATTCACACAAAAATGAGGTTACCTTTTTACGTGTATTGTGTTAATGTTCTGCTACTATTTGACGCAGGAAGCAACCCCTTAAAAGCTTTAGGCATCTCTATACTAGATACTTATGCTACAAACCATCATACTTATGAAACTACGGCTCTACCATCTGCTTTTATGCGTACTTTCGACTCATACACTGAACAGTGCAATACACCTCAATACTACGCAAGATTTGAAAACCACCTTACAACGCACTTGGAAATACAGTAAATGCGAAATTTTGCAAATTGTGTATCCCGCTGAAAAAAAAGAGCAACATGATATGCTTCAACTCAAGCCCGACGAGACCTATGTGCGTATAGACGATGGCGAAAAAACAGAAGGTGTTTGGGAATACCTCCCCGAGGTAAAAATGCTTTTATTACATAACCACGAAAGTGGTGAAGCCGAAAAACTTGTTGTGGAAAAACTTAACCCAGCTGAACTAGTACTCAGAAAATCAGAAGCTTGGCGATTCGATATCCTAATTTACATGAATGCCACAAGTTTACGCTAGTTATATTTTATTTCGGCTAAGAGTGGATTTTTTTTATCATAAACCACCCGAACAGTTTGTCCTATGGCGAAAGGCAAGTCATCTTCTTTGTAGCCTTTTTTATCGCGAAACTTCACTCCTTTTGCACCTTCTAACACAAAGCGAACTACGGGGTAAAACAAGACATTGTCGTCGTCGTCAGTGGTGATGGTTTGGATAGCTCCCGATTTCACCTTGGTGTGCGAAGCAAATTCAATTACTTTTCCCTCGGTTTCTACAGGCGACTTAATCTTTTGGCTATTGCGTGAATGATCCCAAAATAACCACCCTCCTAGCGCTGCAAATATGAGCACTACAATAATTACAGTTTCTAACATAACATTTTCAAAATTTACTATTCTTATTGGAGGTACTGCCACATGAGTTTTGCAGTTCTTTCGGCAGTTCCTTCCGTTGCAATTTTATTTTTCAAAATTTGATATTCTGAACGAATCGTCTCGTAGTTGGAGTCTAAAACTTGTGCAAAAGCATCGGATAGTTGTATTGTGTTGCAATTATGCTGAATCAGCTCCTTTACAATTTCCTTTTCAGCCAAAAGGTTTACCAACGAAATGAATGGAACTTTGATAAGCCGTTTGGCTATTTGGTACGAGAAGTTACTCGTTTTATAACAGACTACTTGCGGTACTTCAAACAAAGCAGTTTCAAGAGTGGCTGTGCCTGAAGTTACCAAAGCGGCATGGGCATTGGCAAGTAGGTCGTAGGTTTGGTCGTACAATACAGGAATGTTCCGTTGGCGAGCCGATTCGTATAGAGTTTCGGGAAGAGAAGAAACCCCAGCTACATACCATTGGTAGTTCGGGAAATCTGAGGCGATACTCAACATGGTATCTAACAAACCCTCCACTTCTTGTGCTCGGCTACCGGGTAGCACGGCAATTACCGGCTCTTTACTCAAATGATTGCGAGTAGGAAACTCCGGGTCGGGTTCGTAGTGTGTAATACGATCGAACAGCGGATTACCTACATAATCTACTTCGTAGTTGTACTTTTTATAAAACTCTTTTTCAAAATGAAGAATCACGAACATGCGGTCGATGATTTTACGAATCGTTTTTGCCCTGCTTGTATTCCATGCCCATACTTTGGGTGAG
>CAYMYI010000171.1:2078-6541 GCA_964394585.1 uncultured Roseobacteraceae bacterium | reverse complement strand
GTAGACAAATAACTTGGGTTATGCCAATATTTTAAAATATGCTTTACATCTGCTTCGTTACGCATCCACCATTTTACATGCGCGTTGGTTTCCATTAAAATTTTCACCAAAGCTGTAGCCCAACTTCCTCCACCAATTACAGCAACTTTTTTTTGGGGGGAAGGCGGCTCAATATTTTCCATAAGATATTATCGTAAGTTTATAATCAGACATTTAGGTTGTACAAAGATGCATAACTACAGAGCATATTGCTGTATTTCTGCGTTTTGTAACATTCCGTTCAATAGCCTTTGAAAGAAGAAAGTTGTATCTGTAATGATAAAATG
Organism: uncultured Roseobacteraceae bacterium; assembly: GCA_964394585.1. GTDB lineage: Bacteria > Bacteroidota > Bacteroidia > Cytophagales > Flammeovirgaceae > CAYUJH01. Next base: position 6,215 of record CAYMYI010000171.1, on the reverse strand, counting down.
GCAAACAATTGAGGTGTTTTTATTGCTTCTTTCAAAGAAATATTGGTTTATTGCATACTATTCAAAAATAGTTAGCTAATCTATACAAACACATTTTATTCATTCAATATTAAATTGTTTTCGTTATGATGGAGGACATTGTAGCCTTAAGAGAATGGGATATCGTAAAAAATGATACGCCAATCGCGATTGCCGGTCCTTGCAGTGCAGAAACCGAAGAACAGCTGTTAGGTACATGTCGGCAAATCAATGAACATATTGATATCACAATGTTTCGCGCAGGTATTTGGAAGCCACGTACACGGCCGGGCACTTTTGAAGGAATTGGAGAAGAGGGGTTGAAATGGGTGCAAACCGTAAAACAAGAGCTAGGCAAACCGTTTGCCGTTGAAGTAGCCAATGCTCAACATGTGGAACTTGCTCTTAAGTATGGGGTTGATGTACTCTGGTTAGGAGCTCGCAGCACGGTAAACCCTTTTACGGTACAAGAAATTGCCGATGCCTTGAAAGGAATTGATATTCCAGTGATTGTGAAAAACCCTATTAACCCTGATTTAGCCTTGTGGATGGGAGCAATAGAGCGTATTTATAATGCCGGAATATATAAAATCGCTGCGTTGCACCGTGGGTTTTCTTCGCACGATAAGAGCAAATACCGCAACTTGCCTATGTGGCAAATTCCGATTTCGCTAAAAAGCGAGTTGCCGAATCTGCCTATTTTGTGCGATCCGAGCCATATTGGAGGGACTCGTGATCTGATTTATCCGATTTCGCAAAAGGCGATTGATTTGAATTATGACGGATTGATGATTGAAACGCACTGGACACCAGATGATGCCTGGAGCGATGCGAAACAACAGGTAACTCCGCAGCGTTTAGCTGAAATTTTAAATGCTGTAAAAATTCGGAAAACCTCTTCAGATGATGCAGAGTTCAATAATCACTTAACAGAATTACGTGAAAAAATTGATCGTGTGGATAAAGAGTTGATTGAAATACTAGCAACTCGTATGAAGTATGTTGAGCAGATAGGGGAATACAAGCGCGAGAATGATGTTACAATCTTTCAGGCTGATCGTTGGATAGATGTATTCCAATCGCGGCCTCAATGGGCAGAACAGTTACAGCTCAACAAAGTTTTTACCGAGCAATTGTTCAAATTAATCCACGATGAGTCTATACGCCAACAAACTCGCATTCTCAATTCAGAGCCTGCATAAGCGTATTTCGTTGCCCTGTACTAAAAAGCCTACCTTACGTGTTGTTGGGTAGGTTTTTCTTTATTTTGAATATCTATTACAATTAAATCGTGCACTGATTTTTTATGAAACAATCTGTTGAAATTGTAAGCGAGTTCAGCGCTGAACTTTTACAGTTACAATATCCTATTAACAAAGTAGCAGTTATTGTCGATGAACATACGAAGTCGGCATGTTATCCTTTAGTTAAACCGTATTTGCCCTCAACGCATATTTTAATTGAAACGCCAAGTGGAGAAGAACATAAAACACTCGCAACTTGTAACCACATATGGGAGGCGCTTACGGTACATGAGTTTACTCGTAAATCGTTGGTAATCAACCTGGGAGGAGGGGTAATTGGCGATATGGGTGGTTTTTGTGCAGCAACTTACAAGCGAGGAATTCCTTTCATACAAGTGCCTACAACGCTTTTGGCGCAAGTTGATGCCAGTATTGGAGGTAAGCTAGGAGTTGATTTTCAAGCGTTTAAAAATCATATTGGAACGTTTCAAATGCCTAACAGAGTAGTAATTTATCCTGAGTTTTTACAAACCTTACCTTTTCGAGAGTTGCGTTCCGGATATGCTGAGGTATTGAAACATGCGCTAATTGCACAAAAATCAGCTTGGGAAACTTTGCGAAAAACCAATTTAGAAGCACAGAATTGGGCGGAAGTAATTACAGAATCGTACCGAATTAAATATCGTATTGTTGAGGCAGACCCTAAAGAACAAGGGTTGCGCAAAGTATTAAATTTTGGGCATACAGTCGGGCATGCTATTGAAAGCCATTTTCTACACCACCCTCAAGGGAGATTGTTACATGGAGAGGCTATTGCCATTGGGATGATTTGCGAAGCGTTTTTATCGCATAAAACGGTAGGATTGAACCGGCAATCGCTAGACGAAATAACCGCATATATACTATCTATTTACGGAAAAGTAGCACTTAACCCTGATGATTTTCCTCAGTTCATTTCGCTAATGAAACAGGACAAGAAAAATGAAACGCAAGAAATCAATTTTTCTTTACTCGAAAAAATCGGGAAAGCTACTTTCAATCATCAAATATCTGTAGACATGATTGAAGAGAGTTTGCAGTACTATCATAGTCTCTCGTAGGCTCGATTCCAAAATATAAGTTAATGTTTCATAATGGGACATCTATGAGTGATTTCTCTTTCACTATACGTAGTGCATAGGTAGGTAAAATAATGCAAAACTCTCTGCATTGAAGTTTACGAAAAGGCTTTTTACTGATTTACACACAGTTGGTGCAGTTTTTCTATGTTAAAGGGCATGTGTATTTGAAAGAACAATAAAAGTGTGAAAAAAGCATTTTGTGTTAGTAGTCCTATACTAGAAACTGTAAATTTGATATTTACATTTAAGCTTCCATATCTGTTAAGTCCTAAACCACTCTATGGCAAACAAACTACACTGTAGTTAAGCAAGTATGCGTAATACGTTTCATATCATAGCTGTTATTTTTTGCTTAGGGTTTATGCCTTTTGCTCTATTTGCGCAAAGCATTAACGAAGCTCGCGTATCTATGGATAATCAGCAGGCTGTAGGTGGTGCTAAAATAAGCGTAGATGGTAAGGATTATACCTCAAATGCAGAAGGGAAGTTTTTGCTTCAAGGATATGACCTAGGGCGACAACCTCAGAAAGTTACTTCGCTAAAACAAGGACTTGAAGTAGCCTCGTTTGTGGTAGTGGGGAATACGCTACAAATCACCATGCGAAAACCCAAGTTTATCACTATTGCAGGACGTGTGCTCGACGAACAGAAACGGCCACTGAGCGATTTAGAAGTTACTATACCCGAGGTGGGTAAAACAATTCGCACGAATACAAAAGGTGTATTTCAGATTAAAGTTCCTGGTTCTTTCCGACCAACTGAAAACACTACGTTTCAATTTGAAAATTCTACCATTCTTAAACAAGCATTACGATTTCAAGGAAGCTATTTGTTTTCGTTTATGGTGCGGAAAAAACCTGCTTACATGGTGTTAAATAAGAAGTTTTACGTGCAGGTAAAAAATATTAAGAATGGTCGGCCTGTTTCTCGTATTCCTGTGGTGTTGGGAGGTAAATCATATACAACTACACCGAATGGTGGCTTGACCCCTAAACTTGAGCAATACGGAAGCGAGTTTAGTTTTCCTGCTCATAATTTAATTCGGGTTGATTCTGCCCCAAGCCAAGATTTACTTGTATTGTATGTAGAGCGAATTGAAGGAATTGAGTTGGAAGTCCCTGCTGAAAATCTAGATGTCGCTATGGATACGGTGGATACAGATAATGTATCAACTGCCATGCAAGAACTGGTAGAGCTTCAGAAGATTTTAGATCAATCTAACCAAATAGATGAGAAGGTAGCACAGCTAAGAATACGCCTGGAAGAAGATAATATTTCGGAAGAAGAACGTGCGATAATGCTTGAGGCACTCCTTGCCATGGATCAGCAAATTACAGAAAATGAAATGCGCCGTTTGAATGAAACAAGTTCGCTACGGGAACAAATTAATGGATTGATTATGGAGGTTGATAGCGCAAAAAGTGCCGCAAGAAATGCAGCAGCATTACGAGCTGCGCAAGAGAAACAGCGCGAAAAAGAAAGAGAAGAATTTCAGCGTCAGTTACTTTTAGTTGGAGGTGTTGGAGGTGTTTTATTAATTATTCTGATTGTTACAGCATTTTTAGCGCGTCAGTTCCGTAAGCAGCGCAATCAGATTGGTTCTCAAAAGAAAAGGTTAGAATCTCTCAATGAAGAATTAAAAGATAAAAACGAGCAAATTACCGATAGTATTCGGGCAGCCGAGATGATTCAGGCAGCTATTCTACCCATGGCTGTGGATATCCGCGCTACTTTTAATGAAAACTTTATTTTAT
>CAYMYI010000171.1:0-2068 GCA_964394585.1 uncultured Roseobacteraceae bacterium | reverse complement strand
CGGAGATTTCTATTGGTACAAACAAGTAGTGGATGAACACGGTCGGCTAGTCAACTACATTGCTGCAATCGATTGTACAGGGCACGGCGTTCCGGGTGCGTTTATGTCGATGATTGGCAATACAATGCTCAACGAAATTATCAATAAAAAAGAGGTTAAAGATACCAACGAAATTCTTGAAGAGCTTGATAAAGGCATTATTACGGCTTTAAAACAAGACACAAACGATAGCGATGAAGGGATGGATGTGTGTTTTTGTAGAATAATATATATCGATGCTGACAAAGTAGAAGTACAGTTCACCGGGGCTAAACGCCCACTTTTCTATTTTGAAAAAGCCTCTGAAGAACTAAAAAAACTAGATGGTACTTTGCGTTCCATAGGAGGAAGGCAGCAAAACCGCTCGCGTTTGCGTAACTCAAATCGAAAGAAGAAAAGGGCAAAGAAACCATTTGATGCGGAAACCATTATACTCCAACGTGGCGCAGAAATCTACTTGTCATCGGATGGTTTGGTAGATCAAAATGGCAGAAAAAGTGGACAAGAGCTCCCTAAATTTGGTACTCGCCGTTTAATGGAGATACTTACAGAAAGCCATTCTAAGAAAATGGAAGAACAAGGTGAGATATTTTCCACACTTTTGGACGAACACCAAGGAGAAGCTGAACAACGCGATGATATCACCTTGATAGGCTTAAGATTATAGGAATAGGAGAGGCGTATGCTAGGAAAGTCTATTGTACTATTAGGTGCTGAATCAACAGGAAAGACAACATTAGCCCATGCTCTAGCAGCCAGATTTTCCTTACCCCTTTGTCCGGAATATGTTCGAACCTACTTGAGTAATAAAAAAGCATTAGGCTTAATATCTTCAGAAGGAGAGTTATCAAAAGATGAGGTTCCTTCCATAGCGATAGGGCAAATTGCTTTAGAAGATACAGTGCTTAACAACACTTCAGATGCGGCTATTCTTGATACGAGCCTTCTTATGACTTACGTATACGCACGTTATTATTTTAAGGAAAATTACTTCTGGCTTCGCAATGCTCTAGTAAAACGTTTATCTCTATACCAGTATCATTTTTTGCTTGTTCCGGATATTCCTTTTATTGCAGATCCTCAGCGGGGAACGGAGCGAAACCGCCTTGAAGTTCATCAAATGCTGATACACTTCCTTCATGAGATGGATATTTCTTACATTACACTGAAAGGCGAGCATGAGAATCGTTTACAAGAAGCCTCTCAAACCATTCTTTCTTTTCTATAAAGCCTTGATACTATTATCATTTAAATGTCTTCACAGTGAAAGTTTCGGGGTTTCCTCAGTGTAAATAATAGGAGTTTATCGTTGTGGGGTGCACGATGTATAATCGAGTTGTCCTCCCCAATATCCTGCTGTTTTTTGCTCGTCGAGCGTCATATTTTTAAGATAGTCTAGCATCCAAGGCGCATCAAACACCTTTCGGACTATATCGTCGTTAAGTTTGATGATGTGGCAATCGGGGCGGTAGTTTTCTTTAAACGCTTTGATGATATACTCTTGTTTAGCAGTGAGGTGCAAAATAATCTTACCGGAAAAATCAGAATGTGTTTTTCTAACACTGCCTGTTTTTTGGTTGTATATATAGACCAGTGCACTATCAAGCGGTAATTTTGTACTATTATCCAGAACAATTCCTTCAAAAAGCACTTCATTATTATCGGGGTACATTTCCGAAGATTCGGAGCAATTCACGCGAGTAATAGTAACTCCGTTGCGTTCTTCTTGGTATTCGCGTTGTGCACTCACGAAGTTTTCAAGGTAATTAATTACTTTAATTTCTACTCGTTCGTTTTGTGCTAATTGTTCAGGGGTACACTTACGGTTTCGGCAATCGATGAGTGGTATGGATTCGCCATAGCCACGAGCAATCAATCTTGTTCTAGAGATTCCCTGTGCTTGTAGATACTCAATTACGCTTAATGATTGCATTGTAGAGATACTGGCATTTTCAGCATAATTGTCGTCTCGCATGGTATGTGCCCCGATTTCAATAATTACTGAAGGGTTGTCGCGCAAGAAGGCAAG
>CAYMYI010000170.1:0-6722 GCA_964394585.1 uncultured Roseobacteraceae bacterium | reverse complement strand
TTGTTCCTGTTGTTCGGGTTGTTGTTGTTACGATTCGCAACTTTGCTGTTGTTAGGGTTGTTGTTGTTGCGGTTCGAGACGCGACAGTTATTGTTGTTGTTGTTCCAAGACCCGCCACGAAGAACGCGGACTTTCAAGCAGAAGCACCCCTTGCTTGCGAATATCGGAAATCAATTGGTTTTGGAAATGATATGCCTTGCCAAATTGCGCATGTCCTAACCAACTATTGATACCAGCCTCTAAACCCTCAGCAGACAAAAGCTTATTTTGGTACAAATCTACCTTCTTTCGCATTTTTCGGCGGCAACGCTTCCAATTCTGCTTTTTTACAGTACGAGCATTAGGGAAAACTTTAAAACCTAAAAATGGCACTCCTTCTGTTACTTTGTAAATGTGATTTTTGTTGGGGTGTATGCGTAAGCGTAGCCTATTGAGATAATGATGAAGTTGCTCATTCCAAGTGTGCAGCTGCTCTTTACTTTCGTGGAAGAGTACAAAATCATCGACATACCGAATGTAGCCCGCTACTTTTAGTGTATGTTTTACAAAATGGTCGAACTGAGCTAAATATAGGTTCGCAAAAAACTGACTGGTTAAATTACCAATGGGTAGTCCTCTTTTACGCTGATATGGTGTAAATAAATCGTCCTGTGGGAAATAGACAAGCTGCTCTTCTTGTGCATTGCTACCGTCGATTATGGTATCGGCAAGCCATAGTGTTTTAGTGCAAGTAACACGCCAACGCAATGTTTCTTTTAAAATTTGATGGTCGATACTTGGGAAGTATTTCTTGATGTCGCACTTTAAAACGTAAGGGAATTTTTTAGCAAAATGCTGATAGCGTTCAATAGCTTTATGCGTACCCTTGCTTTTGCGGTTGGCATAGGAATCATAAATGAACGAACGCTCAAAAATTGGCTCTATAACATTGCAAAGTGCATGATGCACTACTCGGTCGCGATACGGTGCGGCACTAATCATTCGCTTTTTGGGGTCGAACACATAAAAGGTGGTGTACTCGCCAGGTACATAGGTTTGCGCTTGCAGTTCTTTTTGTAGGCGAAACAATTGGTCTTCTAAGCTAAGATTAAAATGAGCAACATTGCGTTGAAAACGCTTGCCTTTCTCCGCTTTTTTGGCAGCTTGGTATAAGTTCTCGAAACTTGTGATCTGTTTGTATAAATGATTGTATGTTTTCGCCATGACTCCCGAAAAAGAAACGGTAATTACTAAAGCTTACGATTTGTTGAAACTCCTAATTCCTGTACTAAAAAAACTACCGCGCGACCAACGCTTTTTATTGGGCGACCGCATACAAAACTATGCTTCTGAAATTTTGGAGTTACTTATTGAAGCCTACTATAGCTCTAAAGACCAAAAAAAGCCCGTGTTACTCAAAGTAAATATTTTGCTAGAAAAATTTAGGCTTTTTGTACGCCTAGGCTATGAGTTGGGCTACTACCCCCTCTCGAAATACCAACGCCTCGCCGAAAAAGCGAATGAAATTGGTAGAATGGTGGGCGGATGGTTAAAATCGCTCTAAATAGTAAAATTTTTTCGACCCGCTTCGCGGGTATAAAAGGGTAAAAAACTAAAAGTATAAAGGGTAATCGTTCTAGAGGTCTCGGGATAATCGAAAGCCGTTGCTAGTGTTCCTGTTGCTAGGGCCGTAGTAGTCGCGGTACGAGACGCGACAGTCATAGTCGTTGCCGCTCCAAGACCCGCCACGAAGAACGCGGCTTGAGCCTGATTCTGCCCCTTGGGGGTTGCGCTGTAGGCTGTCGGTAGGGTAACTGACATACCAATCCCAACACCACTCCCAAACATTACCGCTCATGTCGTAAATGCCTAATTGGTTCGGCTTTTTAGTGCCTACTGAATTTACACGACTGCTGTAATACCAAGCTACTTCGTCTATCTCATTGCTGCCTGCATAGGTGAGCTGTTCGTCCCAATGGGCTTTGCCTCCTCTCGCCGCAAATTCCCATTCGGCTTCGGTAGGCAGGCGGTAGCCGTTGGCAGTACTATCTTTGGTTACTTCGTAATTAGTGTATTCCTCAATATCTTTCTTTACCACTTCGCCATCGAGGGTATATACTGGCTGTAAGCCTTGCTGTACACTCAGCCAATTGCAGTAATTTACCGCATCGTACCAGCTTACTCTCATCATTGCATGGGTTTCGTCCCAACCCCAACTTGGCGTTTCGAGCATGGCTATGCCTGTGGCTAGGCTAAACAAGCGGTATTGTGCTACGGTGAGTTCGTACTTGCCTATGGCGTAGCTGTCCAATATTACTTGGTGCGGCGTTTCATCATCAGCTCCTTCTGCATTGCCCATTGTAAACTCGCCTCCTTCTACAGTTACCATTTCGCCATAGTATTTAGCTTGGAGTTGCTGTAAGGTGCCTAGCTGTTTAATCGCCTGTTTGGCGCTTGCTAAGTCGTTTAGTTCAAGCGAGGACGCTTGAACAAGATTTAATAGTTTACTGGCTTTTCCTACTATTTCAGCCGCTTTGGTTAGGCTATCGGGATTATGCGCATATATGAAGGCTATTTCCGCATAGTTTTCGGCTACTTTTTGCTTTTCTACCCCTAAGTCTGCGGCTTGATCTAGTATGCTTAGCACTTCGGGGTAGTTTCCGTTATCTCTTGCCTTTTTTACCTCATTTTTTAGCAAAGAGGCTATACGGGTTTTATTGGCTTCTTGTAGAGCGGCTAATTGTGCTTCGGCATTGGCTTTGGCTTGTAGGGCTTCTTGGGCTTTGAGTTGAGCTACTGAGTCGCTTTGGCGGGCTTGCAGCAAGGCGCTCTCGGCGCGTTGTTTTTCACTTTCGGCGCGTTACTTTTCTTGTTGCGCATTGTCTCTTTGCTCTTCTGCCTGTATTCTGTTAAGATTTGCACGCTCGTTTAATAATTGAGAGTGATTATACAGTCGGTTACTTTCGTATATATAATACCCCGCTACCCCAAGTAACAGGATGGCAATCACTATTGCCACGCGTGCCAGTTGCAAGCGTTTCTTCAAACTCGCCGCCACGGCTCGTTCCTTTGCTTCTGCTTCTTCAATGGCTTGTTGGCTGCTGGCTATAAAGCGTTGCTGTAGCTCGGTGGTTTTTGGGTTTTTACCTTTGGCTTGGGCTTGCCATGTTAAGGCATTGGCGCAGGCGCTAGCGTTTAGCAAAAAATCAGGGCTTTGGTTGCTTTCTTCCCACTCGGTGGCGCGTTGCTGCAAAATGGTGTGTTGGTGGGCGTGGGCTTGGTCTAGCTCTATCGCTTGTATTAAGGCGGCAAAAGCCTTGTCGTACGCTCGGCTGCTCGTATCTGTAAAATCTATCCAATTAATGACCCGCAGCGGTTCGGGCATGGTAGCAGGGTCGGTGGCTCGGTGGAGCACCGTAACAAAGCGTTTATTTTTGTTGGCGGCGTATAGCACCTCCCGCTCGCAGTACTCACTTTCCACCGAGTCGGGCGAAAGCACAAACACAATATTGTCGGCACTATCGATGCCTTTAAATATCTCTTTTTCAAAGTCAACCCCCGAGCTTATACTCTCTTGGTCGAACCAGGTGGTTTTTCCTGCTTCTTGTAGCTTTAAGTTCAACTCCCGTGCAAAGTCGGAGTCTTTCCTCGAATAAGAAATAAAGGCTTCCGTACCCAACGAGCCTTTCGCCGCTAGGCTCGCCTCAATCAGCGTTTTGTGTATCGCAGTAGGGCTGTGCTGTGCTCGTTTTTGGTTGAGTTGCAACCAAGTGGCGGCATTTTCTAGGTTGTAGCCTCGCAGCAAAAAGGTATTTTTTCTTCCTTCCTTTTCCCATTGAATAGCTCTCGCTAGTAAAATCTTATGCTGCTCGTAGTAGGCTTGGTCTTTTTTGAGCAGGTTCAAGATTTGGTCGATGTCCGCATCGTAATCGGCTTGTTCGGTATTATCGGTGAAGTCGATGTATTGTAGTTGTGATATGTCCAGACCTGTCAGGTTTTGAAAACCTGACAGGTCTTTATCGTCGATATTACGAATTAAAAGGGGCAGCACCCGCTTATTCATTTTCAAGGCGTGGCGCACCTCTTTTTGGCAGTACTCCGATTGCAGCGATTCGGGAGAAATGAACAACAGCAGGTTATCGGCTTGTTCGATGCCCACTTCGATGGCGCGGGCGTATTCTCTCCCCTGAGCGATGTCTTGATCGTGTGTCCACGTGGTGATCGCATGCCTAGAAAGCGATTTGATGACCTTATCGCGGATGTCTTTATCGCCGGTGTCGTAGCAGATGAACACATCGGTCATCAGGTTTTCGGCATTTTTTCGCGCTTCGCAAATATATTGGCAGTGCAGGTCGGTGGGTTTGCAAGGCGGTTGCTTGGGGGGCGTAAACTCGGTGAGCAGCCATTCTTCGGCTTCTTGGCGTTCTTTTCCTACTAGCAGAAACTGTGTTTGTTTTTGCTTTTGCTGCCATTCGAGGGCTTGCCAAAGAATTTCGGTGTGCTTTTCAACGTAGCTTTTTTCTTTTTTGAGCAGCTCGGTAAGTTCGGCGAATGCCGCTTCGAAGTCGTCCATTGCCTCCCACTCCGCTAAGGGTTTGGCGGTATCTTCTTTTTCGCGGGCATAAATCCAATTGCGTTTGCGAATCTCAGTGTTGATTTGCCACATATCCCGCTCTACGTGCAGTATGGGGATGATACGCTTACCCAAGGATAACGCCATTTCGATTTCCTTCAAACAGAACTCCGAGGCGTTGGCGTGCGGTGCGATGATGAAGATAAAGTTATGCGCCGAACGAATGCCATCGTCAATCTGCTGCTGAAAATCGTCGCTTTTGGGGATGTTCACGTGGTCGAACCAAGCAGGGTGTCCTGTTTCTTCGAGCTTATGAAATAGCTTGGTAGCAAAGGCTAAACTTTCCTTTCTGCCATAGGAGATGAAAACATCTTTAAAAGGGGTGGTAGTCGCGGACATGGTGGTTTAGAGAATGTGCTCTCTAAGATAAGGTATTTTGAGGGTTTTGCAAGGTTAGGAGTAAGTTATGGATACACTCCTGCTTTTTTAGTGGCTTTGTAATTACCCTTTACATTATTACAAAATAATCGATTATTTACATTTACTTTGTTACATAAAAATAGAGAGTTCACCTTTACTTTGTAACAAAAAAAGATTTATGGAGTTTAAGCGGCATATTTTAAGCGATTTAGAAAAGTGGAAAAAGGCTTCTAGCCGCAAACCATTAATTCTACGTGGAGCAAGGCAAGTAGGTAAAACAACTCTAGTTAAATCATTTGCTAGAACATACAAACATTGCATTTTACTTAATCTCGAAAAAGTATCTGATTTGCAGTACTTCGATAGGTACGATGATGTAAGAACATTGGTGGATGCACTATGCCTAGTCAATAACATTACACTTGCAGAGTTAAAGAAAACATTACTTTTTATTGATGAAATTCAAGTTTCACCCAAGGCTATTCAAATGCTTCGCTTTTTCTATGAAGAACTCCCAGAGCTGCATGTAATTGCTGCGGGTTCTTTGTTGGAATTTGCCATAAAAGAAGTAAAGAGTTTTCCTGTGGGTAGAGTAGAGTATTTGTATCTCTATCCTCTCAATTTTATAGAGTTTTTAGAAGCCCAAAACCATACAGCAGCACTAGAACAGCTAAAGGAAATACCCGTAAAACCCTTTGCAAGCCCTATCCTCAGAGACTTATTTCATCAATATGCCATTATTGGAGGAATGCCTGAAGTGGTCAAAACATTTCTTCAGCAAAAGAGTGTAGCAGATTTACCCAAGGTATATGAAAGTATCTGGGCAACGTACCAAGATGATGTCGAAAAATACACAAAAAATAATACTGAGCGTAAAGTCATAAAACATATTATGGCAACCGCTCATTTATACCTTGATCAGCGCATTAAGTTTCAAAACTTTGGTAACTCAAACTATCGTTCTAGAGAGGTCGGTGAAGCTATGCGTACTTTAGACGATGCAAAGGTCATTCAGCTTATTTACCCTACGACTGATGTAGAAGTTCCTGTAAAGCCTGATATCCGAAAGTCACCTCGACTACAGTTTTTAGATACGGGTATTGTTAACTACACACTTAACATCCAAGAAGAGCTGTTAAGTCTGTCTAATTTAAGTGAAGCGCATAGAGGGGCAATTATTCCGCACCTCATTACACAAGAACTTATTTCATTGAATACCCTCCAAAGAGGCAAACCCCATTTTTGGGTGAGAGAAAAAAGGCAAGCATCCTCTGAGGTAGATTTGGTATATACCTATAAGGATAAGGTTATTCCAATAGAGGTAAAATCGGGAAGTATTGGCAAGTTGAAGTCCTTACTGCAATTTGTAGAACAAACGAATCATCCTTACGCTGTCCGAATGTATGGTGGTGAATTTTCAATAGAAAAGCAAAAAGCACCTTCGGGCAAACCATTCTACTTAATGAACTTGCCTTATTTTTTAGGGACAAAACTGCCAGCGTATATTGCTTATTTGGTTGAAAATTATAGATAAACCTTATTCCATTGGCATACCTTATGAAATATTGCCAATAAAAAACCACCCCCAAACCGCTATTAAACGGTTTAGAAGCGGTTTTAAATCGGATTGAGCAACCGTTACTCATCCGTTTCATCCTCGAATTCATCGAGGTAGAGTTGGAGATTGGCAAGTAGATTTTCATCGGAGTGGAGGGTTTTCGTAGGTGCATCGAAGATTCCTGTTTTCTTG
>CAYMYI010000169.1:0-6906 GCA_964394585.1 uncultured Roseobacteraceae bacterium | reverse complement strand
TGGCGTCCTAACCCCTAGACGAACGGAGCGTATTTAATTGGGTTGCAAATATAGAAACAGAACGGACTTTTCGCAAAATTGTTCAAAAAAAGCGAAAGGATTTTTAGAGCTCTTATTCACAACAAGGTATCATTTACTTTTGTAGCATTTTAGCCGTTGAGAAAAGCTCTCTGACAAAAAAGCCTGCCAAAAATTCCGCTTTTTGTAGGTGGAATAATATATGCTTTTGGCGGTTTCAGTTATCCAATTATTTAAACTAACCTAAATGTATTATGGAAGAAAAAGGAACGATTTCGGTCAATACCGAGAATATTTTTCCCATCATTAAGAAATTCTTGTACTCCGACCACGAAATTTTCCTGCGCGAGTTGGTCGCTAATGCCATTGATGCCACCCAAAAACTCCAAAAGCTAGCCGCTATCGGCGAAGTGAAAGAAGAACTTCCTGAACTTAAGGTGAGTGTTTCGTTAAACAAAGAAGCGAAAACGCTGACTGTTTCTGACCAGGGTATCGGGATGACAGCCGAGGAAATTAAAAAATACATCAATCAAATTGCATTTTCTGGTGCTACGGAATTTGTCGAAAAGTTTAAAGATGTAAAAGATGCCAATGCCATCATTGGTAAGTTTGGGTTAGGGTTTTACTCCGCTTTTATGGTTGCCGATAAGGTTGAAATTATCACAAAATCATACCAAGAAGGAACAGAAGCGGCTCGTTGGGAGTGCCACGGCTCTACGGATTTTTCCATAGCTCCTGCTGTGAAAAAAGAGCGGGGCACCGATATCATATTGCACATCAACGAAGAATCTGCTGAGTTTTTAGAAAGCTATCGGGTTCGCTCGATTTTAGAAAAGTACGGTAAGTTTTTACCTGTTCCGGTTGAGTTTGAAGAGAGTGTAATCAATAACACCACGCCACTTTGGGCAAAATCGCCAAGCGATTTAACCGACGAAGACTACCTCAAGTTCTACAAAGAACTCTACCCTATGTCAGAAGATCCACTCTTCTGGATCCACCTTAATGTAGATTATCCGTTCAATCTCACCGGAATTCTGTATTTCCCTAAAGTAAAGAAAGACATCACGTTACATAAAGATAAGATACAACTTTATTCGCGTCAGGTGTTCATTACCGACGAGGTTAAGGATATCGTGCCTGAGTTTTTAATGCTCCTTCATGGCGTGATTGACTCTCCGGATATTCCGTTGAACGTCTCGCGTAGTTACTTGCAATCAGACAGCAACGTGAAAAAAATCAACTCGTACATTACCCGTAAAGTAGCCGAGAAGTTAGGTGAGCTTTTCAAAAACGACCGCAAAGCCTACGAAGAAAAATGGGAAAGTATAGGGCTTTTTGTGAAGTATGGGATGATTTCCGAAGATAAGTTTTACGATAAAGCCAAAAGTTTTACATTATATACCAACCTTGAAGGGAAACACTTTACGTTCGAGGAGTACCTTGCACACATAGCGGCTAACCAGACCGATAAAGATGAAAACCGAGTATTTATCTATACGACTGATGCCGGTAAGCAAGACGCCTACATCCAATCGGTAAAGGGTAAGGGCTACGATGTGCTAAAATTTGATGGTATTTTAGATAACCACTTTATCGGGACGCTTGAACGCAAAGAAGAGAAAATTTCGCTCAAACGCGTTGATGCTGAGTTAGCCGACAAGCTAGTAGATAAAGGAGAAAAGGCAGAGGCAGTTCTTTCAGAAGAAGAACAGAATAATTTGGTAGAGTTCTTTAAAAAAGGGTTAGGTAACGAAAACCTCGATTTTAAAGTAGAGGCTATGTCGCCAGAGGAAATGCCGGTTACCATCATTTTACCCGAATTTATGCGTCGTATGAAAGAAATGGCAGAAATGAATGGAATGGGACTTGGTGGAGGCACTATGCCAGGCGAACAACAAATTATTTTGAATGGTAACCATATGCTAAATAGTACCATTCTTAAAATGGAAGATGAAACACAACGCAATGCGCTGATTCGCCAAGTATACGATTTGGCTCTTCTCTCGCAAAATATGCTTACAGGTACCGACTTAACAGCCTTTGTAAAACGAAGTATTGATATGGCTAGTAAAGCGTAAGCGATTCCTCCCATATTTTTTTTCTTGTAAAAGCCGTAGCTCTCTTTCAAAAAGGAATTACGGCTTTTTTTATAGCATCGAAAATGCTTTTTCGATCCTCCCTAGCCCTTCTGCCACTTGGCTTGTGGCGCATCCAATATTCATTCGCTGAAACCCTTCCCCTTCTTTCCCAAAGTACGTTTTTCCATCGCTCAGCCCGATATTCCCTTGCTGGATTAAGCGTTTTTTCATTTCTTCAGAAGGGATATTTAAGTCGCGGAAATCGAGCCAAACCATATGGGTTGCTTGCGGTGGGGTAAACCGAACATACGGATGTTGTGCGGCAAACTCGGTAATTAGAGCAACATTTTTCTCTAGGTAGTTCATAAGTGCTTCGAGCCAATTACCTCCTTTAGAGTAGGCTGCCTCGAAGGCAAGCAAACCAAACACGTTGCTTACATCAAGCCCATATTGCGCTATTTTACGTTGCATTTTTTGATGTTTCTCAGGGCTAGGAATTACCAAGGAAGCGGTACGAAGCCCTGCTAAATTGAATGTTTTACTGGGGGCTAAACAGGTAATGGTACGTTGGGCAATTGCTTCGGAGATACTAGCTAATGGTAGATGTTGATTGCCCTTAAAAACCAGATCAGCATGTATTTCATCGGAAATCACCGTAATGTTGTATTGCTCACAAAGTTGAGCAAGCGTTTGTAAAGTGCGATGCTCCCAGCAGGTTCCTGTTGGATTGTGCGGGTTACATAAAATAAGCAGCTTGGCTTCCTGCTTGAAAAGGCTTTCTAAATGGTCAAAGTTCATGCTATACACTCCATTTTGCTCAATAAGAGGGTTGGTAAGCAACTTTCTTCCATTTTGCTGGATGGCTTGGAAAAAGCGGTAGTACACAGGGGGTTGAATTACTACACCATCTCCCATTTCTGAAAAAGTATCAATGGCTAAGTTGATGGCAGGCAGTACCCCCGGACAATAGAGAAGCCACTCTGGCTGGCAATGCCATCGATGGCGCTTTTCAAGCCAGTTTATAAAGGCTTGGTGGTACGATTCAGGGCGTATGCAATAGCCTAGCACACCGTGCTTTATGCGTTGTTGAAGAACGTTCAAAACTTCCTCTGGAGCTGTAAAGTCCATATCGGCAGCCCACATAGGTAAAAAATCTTCAGGTAGCGAAAACGCTTTGCTATTTTCCCACATACCTTCTGAGTTGGCATGGAGTAACCGATCGGCACCATCCCACTTTAAAGAGTTGGTATGTGTACGAGGAACAATTTTATCGAAATTCATACCACAAAGATTGTAAATTATTGCATAAGAGGGAATTAGTAAATAAATTTGCGCCCTTCAAAAAAGTGGAGAATTTCTTTAAATTATTTTGATAGCAATACAATGTACCTAACAAAAGAGAAAAAAGCTGAGATTTTTGAGTCGAAAGGGTTCAACAAACAAGCAAGCGATAGCGGTTCTGTAGAGTCGCAAGTGGCGCTGTTTACTTACAGAATCAACCATTTGACAGAACACCTCAAGCAAAACAAGAAAGACAATTCTAGCCGTTTAGGATTGCTCAAACTTGTGGGTAAACGCAGAAAGTTGCTGAAATACCTTCAGCAAAAAGATATCAACCGTTACAGAACTATTATTAAAGAGCTTGGAATTAGAAAGTAAGATGCTTTTTAAAGCAGCAGGCTCTCTGTTTGGTAAGAATCAAATTTTAGTGTTGTAAAAACTGAAGGGGAATTCATTAACGAATTCCCCTTTTAGTGTTAAATTGTAGCCTAATAGGTTTTGGTATCGTCAAGTATACGACTTGGCATCTTTTGCCCAAGTCGGTCAATAAAAAAGGTCTTTAACTTATTTCATAGATGGTACCCATGTTTTTTATGTCAAAATTCTAAATTAAGAACAACAAATACCGATGTACCCCAACGTAATTAAAAAAACTGTGAATCTGCCGGATGGCCGGGAGATTGAGATAGAAACCGGAAAATTAGCAAAACAAGCCGATGGCTCTGTAGTATTGAAAATGGGTAAAACCATGTTGCTTGCCACAGTAGTCTCAAACCGCGATGCCAAAGAAGGTACCGGTTTTCTACCGCTTTCTGTAGATTATCAAGAGAAGTTTTCGGCAACCGGAAAAATCCCCGGAGGCTTTTTAAAACGCGAAGGCAAATTGAGTGATTACGAAATTTTAACCTCGCGTTTAGTAGACCGTGCCATACGCCCGCTCTTCCCCGACCACTACTACTGTGATACCCAAATCAATATTTATTTGATTTCCGGTGATAACGATGCCCACCCATCGGCGCTTGCCGCACTCGCTGCTTCATGTGCTTTATCGGTTTCAGATATTCCATTTGGTGGGCCTATTTCTGAGGTACGCGTAGTACGCCATAAAGGAGAATACATGATTAATCCCCCTTTTGAAGCACGAGAAGATTGTGACCTTGATTTGATTGTAGCAGCCACTATGGATGATATCCTGATGGTAGAAGGCGAAATGAATGAAGTTTCGGAAGATGATATGCTAGAAGCCTTGAGAATAGCACACGATGCCATTAAACCTCAGTGTGCGATACAGAAGGAACTAGAAGCTGAAGCTGGCAAAACCGAAAAGCGAGAGCTCGCTCAAGTGGAAGAAGATGCAGACCTTCGCCAGGAGCTTTACGACAAACTTTACGATAAAATGTATGCAGTTGCTAAATCAGGCATCAATAATAAGTCGCAGAGGAAAGAAGCATTTAAGGCAGTAAAACAAGAGTACTTTGATAGCCTCCCTGAAGAGCACGAACTGAATATGGGGCTAGTTAACCGATATATCAGCGAGATAGAAAAGAAAGCAGCGCGTAACTTGGTGCTCAAAGAGAAAATACGGCTTGATGGCAGACAGACAACGGAAATCAGACCGATTTGGGGCGAAGTAGACTACATGCCAGCTGCACATGGCTCTTCTATTTTCACTCGTGGCGAAACACAATCGCTTACCTCAGTAACCTTAGGCACAAAACTCGATGAGCAAATGATTGATGGAGCGTTGCATAAAGGTTCGAGCAAATTCATTCTACACTATAATTTCCCTGGGTTCTCTACTGGGGAGGTTAAACCTAACCGTGGGCCTTCGCGTCGCGAAGTAGGGCATGGGAACTTGGCGCACCGAGCACTTTCTAAGGTAGTGCCTGAAGATAGCCCCTATACCATTCGGATTGTATCAGACATTTTAGAGTCGAATGGTTCTTCTTCGATGGCCACAGTATGTGCAGGTTCGCTGGCATTGATGGATGCCGGTGTTAAAGTAAAAGCTGCGGTTTCGGGGATTGCTATGGGGATGATTTCTGACGCTGAAACCGGTGAGTATGCTATCCTTTCAGATATTCTAGGCGATGAAGATCACCTTGGCGATATGGACTTTAAAGTAACCGGAACAGACAAGGGAATCACCGCCTGCCAAATGGATATTAAAATTGATGGGCTTTCTTACGAAGTGTTGAAAAAGGCACTCAATCAGGCGAAAGAAGGGCGTTTGCATATTCTTAGCAAAATGAACGAAGTAATTGCAGAGCCACGTCCTGAGTTCAAGCCACATACGCCTCGCTTCGAAACCATTGAAATTGAAAAAGAAATGATTGGAGCGGTAATAGGTCCTGGAGGTAAAATCGTACAGGAAATTCAGAAAGAATCAGGGGCAACCGTAGTAATCGAAGAGAATGAAAGAGTCGGGCTTGTTAATATTTTCTCAGGCGACCAAGCCTCATTGGAAGATGCCGTTCAACGCGTAAAAGCCATTGTGGCAGTCCCCGAAGTAGGTGAAGTATACTCAGGCATTGTCAAGTCAATCACATCGTTCGGAGCATTTATCGAGTTTATGAAAGGAAAAGAAGGGTTGCTTCATATTTCCGAAATCAGCTGGGAACGTACCGAAACTATGGACGGAATTATGGAAGTAGGCGAAGAAGTAAAGGTAAAACTCATTGATGTAGACAAGAAAACGGGGAAATACCGCCTTTCTCGCAAAGTTTTATTACCAAAACCAGAAGGCATGAGCGGGGGCAATAGCCCTCGTAATAAGCGGCGCCCTTAACGCTCCTTAGGCTATATTGTTTTGAATAGTGCTTGTTTTAGTGTATATTAATTGATTAATCACTAAACTAACAAGCACTATTACACTATGCGACAACTGAAAATTAGCAAACAAATCACGAATCGAGAGAGTCAATCGCTCGATAAGTACTTACAAGAAATTGCTAAGGTAGATTTACTTTCGGCAGAAGAGGAAGTATCCTTAGCACAGCGAATTAAACAAGGCGACCGAATCGCTTTAGAGAAACTTACCAAAGCCAATTTGCGCTTTGTAGTTTCGGTAGCTAAACAGTACCAACATCAAGGGCTCACCTTAGGCGATCTTATCAATGAAGGAAACTTAGGGCTAATTAAAGCCGCAGAGCGTTTTGATGAAACAAGAGGTTTTAAGTTTATTTCGTATGCAGTTTGGTGGATTCGCCAATCTATTTTACAGGCACTAGCCGAACAGTCCCGCATTGTACGCCTTCCTCTAAACCGAGTCGGATCGGTCAACAAGATAGCCAAAACGTTTGCAGAACTCGAACAGCAATACGAACGCGAGCCTTCAGCCGAAGAACTTGCAGAAGTACTTGAGCTTACTGTTGCTGATGTGGTAAATACGTTGAAGGTCTCAGGGCGGCATATTTCTATGGATGCGCCTCTTTCAAAAGATGAAGACAACAATAACTCATTGTACGATTTACTGGTAAATCATCAAGAAGATAACCCAGACTCTGCGTTGATGACTGATTCACTACGT
>CAYMYI010000168.1:1219-6931 GCA_964394585.1 uncultured Roseobacteraceae bacterium | reverse complement strand
CAGCTCGGTATTACGCTACAATGGGCCTTTTTAACTCAGCACAAGAAAGCTTGAACAAAGCCAACCGCCTCAATCGGCGTTCTCCTCAATCTATTGCGAACTCTTCCGCAGTAGATGAACTTGCCTACCTGTATATTCGTACAGGTCGCTTCGACGAAACCGAACGTATCCTCAACGATGCCATTGAAATTCGTATTGATCGCTACGGGGAAAACAGCCGATTTCTCATCACTCCATATAACCAATTGGCTCGCCTTAACTACATCAGAGGCGAATACATCAAAGCACAAGAATTAGTACAAAAAGCCTATCAGTTAGCCAGCGATAACTTTAGCGAAAACTCCCTGCAAATTACCGAAAGCCTTGTGGTAGAAGCCGATATCCTCACGGCAATTGGCGATTACGAACGGGCGAAAGACAATATTCAGCGAGTAATTAAAATAGAACAACAACTCCTCGGGGCTGAGCATGTGGAGCTTGCCAACTCGTACACCCAGCTTGCCCTCACCAAATATTTCAATGGCGAAAACATTGAAGAGATCACTGACCTATTCCAAAAATCGCTCGAAATTATTCGCGAAAACCTCGGGGAAAATAACCCTGTATTTGCCGTGGCACTCAAGAATCTTTCGCTGGTGTATTCGGAAAGTGAACGATACGACGAGGCAATTAGCGCATTGAAACGTGCTAACCAAATATGGATTCGTACCCTAAACGATGATGAAAACATCAATACGGGTGAAATTGAGCTGCTCATTGGCGATGTAGAGATGAAACGTCGTCAAGCAGAGATAGCACTTGAACACTATGCAACGGCTCGTAAAATATTCCAAAAAGAGTTTGGGAAAGAACACCCCTCATATGTGAAATCGTTGAGCAAAATGGGTAGAGCGTACTTCAGCCAAAACGATTACCGACGTGCCGAAAAATACACAAAAACAGCCCTAGAAGAATACATAGAGTATATCGATAAGTTTTTCCCCGTACTAAGCGAACGGGAAAAGGCGCGCTATTGGAGCATTATCCGGGGCGATTTCGAGTTTTTTATCACCATGGGTTTCAATACTCCTAAAAACGATCAACTCATTGGCGATGTATACAACAATACGCTACAAACCAAAGCCTTGCTGCTAAGTTCTTCTATCAAAATTCGTAATCGAATCTTCAATAGTGGCGACTCTACCCTCATTGCCAATTATAACCAGTGGGTAGAGAAAAAGGAAACCCTCACAAAGGTGCTCGCTATGTCAATAGAGCAACAGCGAGAACAAGACTTAGATCCAAAATCTTTAGATAAAGAAATTGAAGATTTAGAAAAAGCACTATCGCAAAATGCCCTTTTCAGTAGCACAGCCGAGGAAAAAGTACAGTGGGAAGATATCCGCAATCAATTAAAAAGCGATGAAGTTGCCGTAGAACTGATCCGCTACCGGCATTTTGACTACTCATTTACCGATTCGATAATTTACGCCGCCATGATTGTAGCCCCCACTACAAAAGATAAACCCACCGTAGTATACTTAGGCAATGGCGATTACCTCGAAAGTGGGGGGCTAAGTGTGTATCGTTCTTCAGTAGAATACGAAATTGAAGATTTAGAATCGTACTCGGTGTTTTGGCAACCGATTGCCGAAGCGATACAATCGTTAAATAAAGCCCAAAAGGTATTCCTTTCTGCAGAAGGGGTCTTTAGCCAAATCAACCTTGAAGGACTTTTAGTAGAAGACTCCGCATATGTAATCGATCAATCAGACATCATTTTGGTAAGTAATACAAAAGATATTGTGCTAAATCGCCGACAAGCTGCCGAAGCTCCCTCAGAAGGCTCTTCGCAAGAAACGATAACCTTATTTGGCAACCCTGTTTTTTATGAAGATCTCTCAGAAGAAGAGTATAACTCTTATACCAACCGGCCTGTTACGCAATTGCCCGGCACGAAAGTAGAAGTTGAAAAACTCGAGGAACTACTCAAAAGAAGCCGCTCGGTAGCACCGCAAGCTTTTGTAAACGAAGAAGCTACCGAGCAACAAGTGAAAAACTTGAAGAGCCCCAAAATTTTCCATATAGCCACCCACGGTTTTTTCTTAGCAGACCAATCGACAGAAAGTGAAAGCGACTTAAACGAAGAACGTGCAGTAACCAACCCGCTACTACGCTCAGGTTTATTGCTTAAAAATGCAGGCGACCTCATGAAAGATCCTGATAACGTCTATGCGTTCAATCGGCAAGAGGGGGTTCTCACTGCATACGAAGCCATGAACCTCAATTTTGACAACACCGAATTGGTAGTGCTCAGTGCCTGCGAAACTGGTCAAGGCGATGTAAAAGTAGGAGAAGGTGTGTATGGTTTACAACGTGCTTTCCTAGTTGCCGGAGCTGAAGCCATCATCATGAGTTTGTTTAAAGTAGACGATGAAGCTACCCAGCAACTCATGGTGAAATTCTACGAGAACTGGATTGAAAAGAAAATGGACAAGCGTAAAGCATTTACCGAAGCAAAAATTTCCCTTCGAAAAGATTTCAGCGAACCGAAATACTGGTCGGCATTTATCATGGTCGGTTCAATTTAGGCAAGTATTTCAACAAAGAAAATCCCAATTCATCTGCAGAATTGGGTTTTTTTTATGCAAGCCCTTAGTGCAGTCCCTCTAAAATGGCAGTTTCGATGTCGGCAAGGGCATTCTGGTAGGGTTGCCCGGCAAAAGGTTGCCCGGTAACTTTCTCGTACAATTCCTGATAGCGTTCGGTAACCAATTTCACAAAGGCATTGTCCATTTCAGGAATCTGCTGACCTTCTTTCCCTTGAAAGCCGTGGGAGATGAGCCATTGCCGTACAAACTCTTTAGAAAGCTGTTTTTGTGGTTCTCCGGCTTCTTGCCTAACAGCATACCCTTCCGCATAAAAGTACCGTGAAGAATCCGGCGTATGAATTTCATCTATTAAATACACTTCACCATTATAAATGCCAAACTCATATTTTGTATCTACCAAAATAAGTCCTTGCTTTTGGGCATATGCGACCCCATGCGCATATAGTTGCCGAGTGTACTGTTCCAACTGAATGTAGTGGGCTTCGCTTACCAAACCTTTTGCCAAAATTTCCTCGCGCGAGATGTCTTCATCGTGGCCTTCTTGAGCCTTTGTCGTGGGCGTGATGATTGGCTCAGGGAGAGGATCATTTTCGCGCAGCCCCTCGGGTAAGGGTACGCCACATAGGGTTCGGTGCCCATCGCGGTATTGCCGCCAAGCGTGACCGGTCAGATACCCCCGAATCACCATTTCAACAGGAAAAGGCACACAGCGCTTCCCAATAGTAACGTTCGGATGGGGTACCGATTCGACCCAATTGGGCACTAACGACGCCGTATCTTTCAGAAAATGCGCAGCTACCTGGTTAAGTACTTGCCCCTTATAGGGGATGGCTCGCGGCAATACAACATCGAATGCCGAAATGCGGTCGGTGGCTACTACTGCCATTTTATCGCCAAAAAAATACACATCGCGCACTTTCCCCCGATAAAAATCGGTTTGTTGCGGAAATTCAAAATCGGTCTGATACAAGGCTTCCATTAGTAAAAAGGTAAATTTTGAAGAATGTAAACTTACTGATTTTGCAAGTTACAAAGGCTTGTGCTCCAAACTTCGCCAGAAGAATAAAGCCTCATCCCACAATTCCTCTAAGAAATTAGTATTTTGGTTGATGCAATTTATTATGAGGGGGAGTGCTTACCAAAAAGAGCTGCCTCAGTACTACAACAACTCAACCTAAAAGAATACGAAAATGGAATTTTCTCTACTCGACCAAATCGTTTTTGTGGGATACTGCCTAATGATTCTCTCAATTGGCTTATGGGTATCGCGCGACAAAAAGGGCCATCAAAAAAATGCAGAAGACTATTTCTTAGCAGGCAAATCGCTGCCCTGGTGGGCCATTGGTGCTTCCCTTATTGCAGCCAATATTTCGGCAGAACAGTTCATTGGTATGTCCGGCTCCGGGTTTGCCATTGGGTTGGCAATTGCCTCCTACGAGTGGATGGCAGCACTTACGCTCTTAGTAGTGGGGAAGTTTTTCCTGCCCATTTTTATTGAAAAGAAATTATACACCATCCCCGAATTTGTTGAAAAGCGGTATAGCACCAATTTAAAAACTATCCTGGCGGTGTTTTGGATTGCGCTCTTTGTGTTTGTAAACCTCACCTCGGTGCTTTATTTAGGTGCTCGTGCCATGGATACGATTATCGGCAATGGCGATGGCGCCCTGATGATGTACAGCGTAATAGGGTTGGCACTTTTTGCAGCGGCATATTCATTATGGGGCGGGCTTTCCGCCGTGGCATGGACCGATGTTGTACAAGTGGCCTTATTGGTAGTAGGTGGTTTGCTTACCACATTTATTGCCATTCAGGAAGTAACGCCTGAGGGGGGGATCATTGCAGGTTTTAAGCACCTCTACGAAGTAGTACCGGAGAAGTTCTCAATGATTCTTTCGAAAGGAGAAATTATTAAACCTAATGGCGGAGATGCTTGGTGGGATTTGCCCGGCTTAGCAGTGATTATTGGTGGTATGTGGGTAGCCAACTTGTATTATTGGGGGTTTAACCAGTATATCATTCAGCGGACGTTGGCCGCCAAAAGTCTGTCTGAGTCGCAAAAAGGGATAGCATTTGCCGCATTCTTGAAAATTATCATCCCGTTGATTGTAGTGCTACCCGGTATTATTGCCTACGTAATGAATGCCGATCCGGAAGGGCAGATTATGAAATCGACCCTAGACCCTAGTTTCATCAGCAGCGAAGGCGCCATTGTGAACGATAATGCCGCTCCTTGGCTCATCAAAAACTTTGTACCAATCGGCTTAAAAGGATTAGTACTTGCAGCGCTTGCAGCAGCCATTGTTTCTTCGCTTGCCTCAATGCTCAACTCAACGGCCACTATC
The DNA here is from genome assembly GCA_964394585.1 of uncultured Roseobacteraceae bacterium. GTDB lineage: Bacteria > Bacteroidota > Bacteroidia > Cytophagales > Flammeovirgaceae > CAYUJH01. Next base: position 1,995 of record CAYMYI010000168.1, on the reverse strand, counting down.
TTTACCATGGATATCTACAAGCCGTACATTAACCCTAATGCAAACGATAAGCAAACTGTAAACACAGGGCGTATCACTGCCTCCGTATCACTTGTTATTGCAGTTTTAATTGCGCCTATGTTAGGAAATTTAGGGCAAGCATTCCAATTTATCCAAGAGTACACCGGTGTGGTAAGCCCAGGGATTCTCGCTGTGTTCCTCACCGGATTATTCTGGCGCAGAGCTACCAATAATGCTGCCATATGGGGTGTAGTACTTTCTATCCCTATTGCTATGTATTTTAAAGTAGCTCCTAACGGATGGTCTGATGCTGCCATTTTTGTTCATTTACCATTTATGCATCAAATGTTCATTACCTGCTTGCTCTCTATCCTCATTATTTTAATTATCAGCCAAATAGAAGGCAAAGGAGCTTTGAACGAAAAAGGAATTCCTCTTACCAAAGAGCTATTCGCCACCTCGCCAAGGTTCAACATCAGCGCTACAGTTGCCTTGCTGATTCTGGTAGTCTTATACGCGGTATTCTGGTAAACAGGATGTTGGATATTAGATAGTAGACGAAACTTTCAAAAGTAGAAGCGAAGGTGCATGAGGAAACTCCTCTACGCCTTCGCTTCTGTTTTACAGCACATTCTTTTTCAAAGAAAGTTGCGACCGTATTCAAAAAACACGATGAGTAATTTGGTCTTTACTCGTTGGTAATACCCAAAGCACGTCCTGCCAAACGCTCCAAACGCTCAAGGCGTGCTTTCGTAGCTTCTATTTCGGCTTTGAGC
>CAYMYI010000168.1:0-1209 GCA_964394585.1 uncultured Roseobacteraceae bacterium | reverse complement strand
TTTCTTGTTGGGCTTCTTTAAGCGTGTGTACCTCTGCTTGCAGCAGGTCGGCTGTGCGGCGCAGGGCTTCGTTCTCGGCGCTAAGTTCTTTGACGGCTTGCACGAGGGGCATGATAAAGTCGGTATAGCGCAGGGCATAGACCTGCTGCTCGTTTTGCGGCACTTCGAGTCCGGGGAAGGCGAAGCCCGCTGCCTTAGCCGCTGCCTCTACCTCTTGGGCGAGAAAGCCAATCTGCGCTATCTGCTCAATGGCGTTGTGGTCAATCTTGCTGACGAGCGAGTCGGGTGTACCCCAAATTTTGTGCAGTTCCGTAGGCCGCACGTAGTAGGTAACCGGATTGAGGCGGTTGATAAAATCCAACCCCACCACATTGGCTTGTACGTTGGTTTTGTAGCGCGCATCGGAGTATGCCGTGATGCCCGTTACTTGCGCACGGATTTGCGTTACTGCCGTATTCCCCAAGGCTACTTGATTATTGCCTGTTATTTGCGCATCGGCGATGCCAAAGCCCAACGCCGTTACATTGGTGCGGTTGGTGTTGATAAAGATGTTTGCTCCTAAAGCAGTAACTTGGTTGTGGGTAGCTCCGTTCGGCAAGGCTTGGTAGCCTACGGCAGTGTTGTTACTTCCCGTCGTGTTGAAGCCTCCTGCCCGATAGCCTGAGAAATAGTTGTTATTTCCCGTCGTGTTGCTTAGTCCTGCCTGATGGCCTGAGAAATGGTTGTCAAAGCCCGTCGTGTTGCTTAGTCCTGCCTGATAGCCTGAGAAATGGTTGAAAAAGCCCGTGGTGTTTGCTTGTCCTGCCTGAAAGCCTGAGAAATAGTTTCTTTCTCCCGTGGTGTTGGCTCGTCCTGCCTGAAAGCCTGAGAAATAGTTGCCAAATCCCGTGGTGTTTGCTTGTCCTGCTTCAAAACCGATAAAGGTATTGGGGTTGTTTTGTACGTCAGTATTTGCCAAATCGGTATTCAAGCCGGCATCTTTGCCTATGAAAAGGTTATTGGCAGTGCCTTGCCCTACTTCCAACGCGCCTTTGGCGGTGATGCGTACTTTTTCGGTGTCGTTGGTGCGCAATACGAGGTCTTGGTTGCTAGTAGTGCCCATAAACTCGGTAGCAGGGTTTGTAATGGCATTGCCTGTTAAGCCCCAGCCGCCGCCACCTGCGGCTGCCCAGCTTGTATTGCCTGCTCCGTCAGTAGTAAGCACCTGCC
>CAYMYI010000167.1:0-7261 GCA_964394585.1 uncultured Roseobacteraceae bacterium | reverse complement strand
AGGCTTCAGCCCAGCAGAAATTGCCGAAGATGTGGGTAAAACCGAAGCGGAAATTGTGGAAATGTTGGGGGAATAAATTCCCTCCAGTCCTCCCCTCGAGTTTGGTGAGTACACCAAACCGTCAAACTGCGGTAACGACTTTAAATTAAAAGAACAATCGTTTCATAGTGTGTAACTTTTCGCGTTTTTATTTTTTTCGTTACAAAGTTTTTCGCATTTCTTTCTCTGTGCTTGATGTCCTCACCAACCCACCCAATAAACCTCCTCGGGAATATCGTTAGTTTCGCCACCAACGATGGCGAAGGAATATTTTCTAGAGTAAACACCTCAACTATTAGTACTAATTTGACCGCAATACAATTGCGACATACTCAATTATCCTAAAAAACACATATGCTTTATGCACAACTTCCCCCGAGCAATAACGATTGTATGCTAGCAATATGTGTTGCATTTTTCGCCCTGCTCAAGGGGTATTGTAGTCAATATTTTACAGCGAAATGGTAGTTAATATGCACGTTTTTTCTTGCCTTCGTAGAAGTGAATAAAAGAGCGGTTCACCACCCGATTGCCTCCTGCTGTGGGGTAATCGCCTGTGAAATACCAATCGCCCAAGTGGTTGGGGCAAGCTTTATGCAAATTTTCTACGGTTTGGTACACCACGTCGATGCGCGCTTTGATGTGCTTCTGCCGAATGATCCGAGCAATTTCATCAGATACCTCCTCGTAACGGAATGGCGCATATAACTCTTTTACATGGTTTTGCATCTGGTTTACATCTAGTTGTAGCGATTTCTTGCACTTTTCGTACACTTCGTCAATCAGATAATCCATCTGATGGTGGCGCAATAAATTGATAACCGCTCTAAAAGCGACAAACTCATCCATACGCGACATATCAATTCCGTAACAATCAGGATAGCGTATTTGCGGTGCTGAAGAAACGATGATAATTCGTTTGGGCGCTAGGCGGTCGAGCATATTGATGATACTCTTTTCGAGTGTAGTGCCTCGAACGATGGAATCGTCGATTACCACAAGGGTATCTACATTCTTTTTGATAACTTCGTAGGTGGTATCGTACACGTGTGCCACGAGTTCGTCGCGGTTATCATCGTCGGTGATAAAGGTACGCAGCTTTACATCTTTGAGTACTAGTTTTTCAACGCGCGGCCGAAATGCTAACAGTTTATCGAGCTCTTCAGCTTTAATTTTTCCATCGGCAATTGCTTTGATCCGCGTTTCAATCAAGAAGTTTTCAAGTCCTCGAATCATCCCCAAAAAAGCAGTTTCTGCTGTATTAGGAATGTAGGAGAAGACAGCGTCTTCCATGTTGTGGTCTATCTTCGATAAGATTTGCGGCACCAACAGTTCCCCCAATTGTTTGCGTTCTTGGTAAATGGTAGGGTCTGTACCTCGCGAAAAATAGATGCGCTCAAAACTGCACGATTTCTTCGGTAGCTTTTCTGTAAAGGTAAACTCTTGGAATCCGCCTTGTTTATCAATAATCAGTGCACTCCCTGGTTCAATTTCTTTGATATTGCTATACTCGATATTAAATGCCGTTTTAATAGCCGGTTTTTCAGAGGCAACGACTACCACTTCATCGTCGGCGTAGTAATATGCTGGACGGATGCCCGCTGGGTCGCGTGCAACAAAAGCAGCGCCGTACCCGGTAATTCCTGCCATGGCATACCCACCGTCAAAATCTTTACAAGAACGTTTCAGCACTCGTTGTAAATCGAGCGATTCTTCCAACTGTGCTGTAATATCATCGGCAGAAAGTCCTTGCGATTTGAGCTGTTTCGCCATCGTAATGTTTTCTTCGTCGAGGAAGTGCCCTATTTTTTCCATTACGGTTACCGTATCAATCTTTTCTTTAGGGTGCTGCCCAAGCTCGAGTAGCTTTTGGAACAGTTCATCGACGTTGGTCATGTTAAAATTGCCGGCTACCAATAGGTTGCGGCTTCGCCAATTACTGGGGCGAAACATGGGGTGGCAATACTCAATGCTATTTTTACCGTGGGTGGCATACCGCAAATGCCCAATAAATACCTCTCCAATGTAGGGCACATGGTTTTTCATCCACTTAGCATTTAAATACTTATCAGGGCGTTCGCTTTTTATAGCCGAAATCTTCTTGCCAACTTTTTTAAACACATGCGGAATGGCTTGAGCGTCTACCGAACGGGCACGGTCAATATACGGTTTTCCCGGTTTCATATCGAGCTTTATAGAGGCGATACCCACGCCATCTTGCCCCCGATTATGCTGTTTTTGCATTAGCAAATACATTTTATTGACGCCATACGCCGGAGTGCCGTATTTCTCTACGTAGTAGTCAAGCGGTTTGCGGAGCCGCAAGACGGCAAGCCCGCATTCGTGTTTTATAGGTTCGCTCATGAGGATAGGTATTGTTTTTTATTGAGTAACAAAATGAAGTTCCTTATGAAACAAAAAAGGTCATCCTTGGCGAAGAATGACCTCATCAATTGAAATTAAAAACCTACGTTGGTCTTGAATAGTTTAATGGCAATTGCTAATAGCACAATCCCGAATACTTTTCGCAACACATTGGTTCCATTAGCTCCTAGCTTTTTCTCTAACCAATTCGACGATTTTAGCACAACATACACAAACAATAAGTTAATGACGATGCCTAAAAGGATATTTGCCGTTTGATATTCAGCACGTAAAGAGAGGATTGTCGTCATGGTACCGGCTCCGGCAATCAGTGGAAATGCCAATGGCACTATGGAAGACGATTTCGCTTGCGGATCTTCCTTAAACAAATCGATACCAAGCACCATTTCAAGCCCTAGCAGAAAAATCACAATAGAACCGGCGATGGCAAACGAGGCGATATCTAACCCAAATAATCGCAATAATGCCTTCCCTACAAACAAAAACACACACATCAATATGCCTGCTACAACGGTTGCCTTTTCCGATTGAATATGCCCCGCTTTTTTACGTAAACTGATGATGACGGGCAACGACCCAAGGATATCAATTACTGAGAATAGAATCAACGATACGGAAACGACTTCTTTAAAATCAAACATAGTAAGAGAGTAACTTTTACGAGGGTATTAACCTCTGTGAAAAATAAGCCGCAAAAGTACAGAGATAACCAATGCAAACTCCTTTTCATCCCATAAATTTTATTGATAACCCAATAGGCAGCAGCGAGGAGAAAACCTTTGTAAAGTTTATAGATAACTCCACTTTAAGCCAACATAAAAAGTTGAGCTTCAGCGTAAAAGACTAGAAGTTTCTTCTACCAAAACAATGGCAGTTCAGAAAAACTTAAACCAAATCTTAATAAAATAGTAGTTGCTACTGCCTCCGCTTGGGAATGTTTGGATTTATGCTAAAAACTTACACTATACAGATTATGGCACGATTTCATTTTTTGCCCTCAAATTCTTTTTTATCTAACGCTAAAAGCTTGAATAGGCAATTATGTAAAATCAACCAAAATGTAAATAGATGTAAATATTAAAACTTTTCCTTAAAACCTTACACACAAACACAATAGCGTAATTTCTAGTATTTATTGAATGAAGCTATAATTTTTTTTCTTTTGTGAGCGCTTTTAACAATAACTAAATTTTCTATGAAAACTTTTGCCAAATCAATCTTCTTCTTACTACTGTCAATCTGCACGTATTCGTATGGGAACTCGCAAATACAAAGCGATTTCACACCCGACCCTCTGAATAAACCTAAAATATGGGCACAGCTCACCCATACGCCCCATCAGCAAAGTTTATGGGTTCAGTACTTTGGAAAACCGTGGGTGTCTTTATCGGTTGTAGAGCGCGAGCGTGTAAAAGAATGGCGCACTATTTTGAGCAGAAAACGCCATTCGCAAGCCTTGCAATCAAACCATGTAGCTTCTTCGAGCGAAGAACTTTGGGATGATGCTATGGCTGACGCCAGTAATAACCGAGAGTTACAAGCTAAAGTGGAAATGGAAAAGGCTCAGTTCCACCGATTACTAGCAAGCCATGTGATGCCCGAAAACGAGTTACTTGCTGAACTGAAGCAAAATGTAGAAGCTAACTTTATCATCTTAGAAGATATTTACCGTGCAGAGTTTGCCGAACTTGGCGAAGAATACGTAGACTACGAAACGAAATATCCGCAAGGGAAATTTTCAAAAATACGCTGGGTAGAAGAGCAATCGGAACGATTACAACAACTCAAACAGAACTATCTTGCCGAACTGCGCAGTAAAGCAGTGCACTAACACATCATTTCTTCTTTTAGCAAGCCTGTATGCAAAATGCAAAGCATACAGGCTTTTTTTTTGATACTTTTGAGGGTAACATCACTTTTAAAAAAGAGGCATTTACGTGAAAGAATTGCTATCTATACTTGAAGACAGCTCACTCATTGAGGTATTAAAGTACGCATCTATCCCACTCATTAGCGGATTAGTAGGGTGGGGAACGAACGTAATGGCTGTAAAGATGACGTTTTATCCCCTCGATTACATCGGGATTCCGCCTTTTGGGTGGCAAGGCATTATCCCCTCCAAAGCACGGAAAATGGCAGAAAAGTCGGTGGATTTACTTACCATCAAGTTGGTGAAAATCGATGAGCAGTTTGCTTTACTCGAACCAAAGCGCATTGCCGAAGAACTCCACGAGCCCCTGCAAGAGCTTTCTCAAAAAATTTTGAACGAAGTGATGGAAGCGCAAATACCCGGAGTATGGCGGCGTACTCCCCAAGCCGTAAAAAAAATTATGTACGAAAAAGTAGCCGAAGACTTACCCCAGGTAGTAGAGGAAATGATGAAGGAGATGAGTGCCCATATTAAAGAACTGCTCAACCTAAAAACCATGGCGGTAGGTACGCTCATGCAAGATAAATCGTTAGTAAACCAAATTTTTTGGAAATGTGGTCACCGCGAGTTTAAGTTCATCGAAAAATCGGGCTTTTATTTCGGAACCTTATTTGGCCTTTTTCAAATGCTGATATGGTATTTTTTCAGCCCGTGGTGGCTGTTGCCTGTCTTTGGTTTGTTGGTAGGCTATGCTACTAACTGGATTGCCTTGTACTGGATTTTCCGCCCTACGTATCCTGTAAAAATAGGACCGTTCGCTTTACATGGCTTATTTTTAAAAAGGCAGCAGGAAGTTTCCAAAGAATATTCTAAAATAGTAACCGAGCGGATATTGACAACCCGGAACATGTTTGATACTATTTTACATGGCCCCGGTGCCGATAAACTTGCAGAAATTGTTGGCGGACATATCGAAAAAATTATTGAAGTAACGGCAGGCTCTGGCAAACCAGTAATTGAATGGGTAGCCGGGCCCAACCAGCTAAAAATCATTAAAAATATTGCATGCTTCCGGTTTATGCAGGAGCTGCCGTTAACCCTGCAATCTACATATGGCTATGTAGAAGAGGCCCTCAACATGCGCAATATGTTACAAGAAAAAATGGCAAATCTTTCCTACGAAGAGTTTGAAGGGTTTTTGCGCCCTGCATTTCAAGAAGATGAACTCACCCTTATTATTGTAGGAGCCGTGCTAGGATGTATGGCAGGATTTACGCAGTACTTTTTGTTATTCTACTAGATTTAGCAGACCTTTTATATAACATTAAACCAGTGTACAAAACAGCAGACTATGAACATGCACCTTTTACGGCTAACACTCTTGTTTTTTGCCGCTTTGTTATATCAAAAAATATTTGCGAACGAACGCGAAACTACTGCCAAAAGTCCTGAACTGCTCATCTCAGTAGCGCATCCATCTTCACAAGAAACGATGGAGTATGCCCTACAACTCATCCGAACCAAGCAAGCCGCAGGTATTGTCATGCACGGAGGGTGGTCGGCAGAAGCTTTGCACCAAACAGTTCAAACGGTGTCCTCATTCCGTCAGGCAGAGTTCACCCCCCAAGTGTGGGCAACAGCCCCCCCTTTACCGCATCGATATTTGCCACAAGGGATTCCCTTCTTAAATTCGGCTGCACTACAGACAATCGCCGATACCTCCTTAAAGCACTCTTTGTTCCAAGAAGTTGCACAATATGCTAATGAGTTGGGGATTAATCGGTTATTGTGGGAGGGCAACCCTTCTGATTTTTCTGTTACACAACAAGACGACTTTTGGGTATATACCCAGCACTCGCTACAAGAACCGGGATATCTTTCCGTAGGAAACACAATTAACCCTCTTACAATCGATTGGAAACGCTGTGTAGAAGGCGAAACACTCCCATCCGATTGGGTAGCATATCTGGTTATCGCCGCGGATACGCTACTAAAAAACGACGGAATGTTGCAAGAAGTATCCCTAGAAACACCCCTCAAACTTTTTCCTAGAGGTCAATCTTTCCCAATGCCTTCCCCGAAGTGTATTCGTACCATACTCGAAGGGTACGAGCAAAGCCTACAACTCCTCAAAAATGACAACGACTTAATCCCTATTAAGCAACTCGACCAAAAAGAAATCATCGCTGTATACGCAGGATATATTACTGAAAATACGCTCCCCAAATCGTTCAGCCACTATAAAACAAACCGCAACTTATTTGTAACACAAGGCAGCACAGCCGCTGACCTCACTAGTTTGTTCAAACGGTTTACTCAGGAGAATCAGCTGGTGTGTATAGCGGTGAACGGACAGCAGCTTACCCAAACTGACCTGGAAACCTTACTGAACGCGCTAAGCAATTGGAAACGTACATCTGCCGCCAAAGCCGTAATGTTAGTAAGTGGAGTGCCTAACGCCATGGCAAAGCGGTTTGAAAAGGCAGCTGAGGGCATTATTTGGATGCCACAACATAACGATTGGACGGCACATGTGCTACCTCAACTACTATTTGGAGGTATCCAACATCCACTCTTTAAAGAACAAGCCCCGAAACGCATGGGCTTTTCACTCCCAGAACAAGTGGGACTATCGAGCGAAAAGCTACAGCAGATAGACGCTATAGCCCAAGAAGCCATAGAAAACGATGCCACGCCCGGATGCCAAGTAGTGGTTGCACGCAAGGGGAAAATTGTGTTTGCTAAAAGTTACGGTTACCACAGCTATGCCCAGGTAGATCCTGTTACTAATACCTCGTTGTACGATTTAGCCTCGCTTACCAAAGTACTTGCAACGCTCCCGATGTTAATGTATCTGGAAAAAGAGGGGAAAATAGACTTAGACCAACCGCTAGCATCGTACCTTCCCGAGGCTAAGGGTACCAATAAAGAACAAATGGTACTGAAAGATATTCTCACCCATCAGGC
>CAYMYI010000166.1:0-7523 GCA_964394585.1 uncultured Roseobacteraceae bacterium | reverse complement strand
TTTATGAACACATCCAGAACTATTCTTTATGTTGACGATGAACCCATCAACCTTCAAGTTTTTGAGTTCAATTTTTTTGATAAATACAAGATTTTAACGGCAGAGTCAGGTGAGGAAGGACTGAAATTGCTACACAATCATAAAGAGGTTGATGTTGTGATTAGCGATATGAAAATGCCCCGTATGGATGGGATTTCTTTTATAAAAGAAGCCCATGCTCAAAACCCTAGCATCCCTTTTTTCATCCTTACCGGGTTCGATATCACCCCTGAAATTGAAAAGGCTATAAAAGAAGGCATCGTACAAAAATATTTAGGTAAACCGTTCGATTTGAAAGAAATAGAAAACGCCTTAGAAACCGTTTTAAGAAAGTAGTATTTCGCTCAAATTTATTCAAATCATTATTTTTTGGAGGTCAGTCAATTGCTTGGGTAGTATAGTGAATGCGTAATGCGGATAAGCCCTTGCACCAAAGCCTTCTTTCCAAGTGGTAAGCCCAGAGTTGATTTCCCCCGCTTCGTTCCGGTAGTCGCTCACCCCTAAGCCTACAAAGGGCAAATGCCGAAAACGGCGGATAATACCATCGAGCAAGAAATCGAGTGCGCCAAGGTTCCTCCCCTGTTCTCCATTGGCAATATACTGCGCATGTGCCACCGTAGGGTGCAAAAACAATACGATACCTGCCAATAACACCCCTTGTTGCGTAGTGCAAATATGTAGCTGTATTTGGTTAGGAAATTGGTGTTTCAATCGTTTGATTTCTTCCAGCGTGTGAGTGGGTTGCAAGCCATGGCGTTGCCGTAGGTTTTCTGAAAGCAAATCCCAAAAAGATGCCCATTGGTTACTATCGGCGTAGAGTTGTAACCGAGCGTTACGCGCTTTTTGTATCGCACGGGCACGACGTTTTTGGTAAGGGAGTGGGTGGCGTACATCAACCACCGAAGCAAATTCTACCTGTGGCGTAGACCCTACTTTTTGCAACAACCCTACATCGGTAAATAGAGGCGAACGATGATAATACCCTGGCACGGCTTTATAGAGTACCTGTTCCACACCATTAGCTATCCAAAATGCCGATAGAGCTGCCCAACAAGCAAGCGTTTCCTCAAAACGCAACGAATGCGGCACTAGCAATCCGCCAAAGCTTAGCCCACCATGCGATTGCACCACCTTACCCACTTGGTTTGCAGGAAAAATCGCCATGAGTTTTTTCCGTTGGAACAGCAACAAAGAGGCGTCAGTAAATCGGTGGGCATGGTATTCCATAAAATTGCGGTGAAACAAAAAAGTGCCATTAGCGGCACTTTGTACAAACCGATTCCATCCCTCGGCGTGGGCAGTTTGGTAGCGTACTACCTCCATTAGTTCAAAATCGCTGAGCTTTTTACTAAGTGTATTCCATTCGTTTCCATTTCTTCGAATGCTTTTTCTACATCGCCGGGTTGCAAGTTTACCCCGCGCGTAGCATCTTTCAGCAGAAATGTATTAAACCCAAGGCTCTTGGCATCGAGTGCAGTGAACTTCACGCAATAATCGGCAGCCAGCCCACACACGTATACGTCGGTAATACCTTGTTCTTTCAGGTAGTCGCCAAGGCCGGTTGCTTTGCGTTTTCCATTATCGAAGAAACCGCTGTAGCTATCAATTCCCTCGTCGGTACCTTTCACAAATACTTTGGCTACCTTGTTCATTTCTAATTCCTTTACAAATTCAGACCCTGCCGTATTTTGGACGCAGTGCGTAGGCCATAAAATTTGATCTAAGCCATTCAAATCGATGATTTCGCCGGGTTGCTTGCCCTCGTGGTTGGCGGCAAAGCTCCCGTGGTTTGCTGGGTGCCAATCTTGGGTAGCAACTACCAAATCAAAGTGCGGCTGCAGGGCATTCACTGTAGGGACTATGGTTTCGCCTTGGGGCACTTCCAACGCTCCGCCGGTTACAAAATCATTTTGGATATCCACAAGAATTAGGGCAGTTTTCATAAGAGCTACAAAAGGTTAATGGTGAAAAATATAGCGAAATTTACGTGATTTAAGCACTTCTCGTTGTTGGTTCGGTTAATCTCTCAGTAGTTATAAAAATTAAACGTTCTTACAGCAAAAATATCACCTTATCTAATAGATAATAGAATACCGTAACCACAACCTATGCAAGGTAAATAAAGCGGCAAAACCCCAAAACCAAATCGCAGGGCGATTCCCCGTGGAAAGATAATGTTAAAAACTCCTTCTCAATATTGAGTAATCGAAGAGTCAATCCGTTGTGCCCATGCTAAAATTCCACCTTCCAAATTATAAACCTGGTCGTAGCCAAACGTTTCGCAAAGCATGCGCACTACGGCGGCACTCCGCTTACCGGTTCGGCAATGTACTACCACCGGCTCGTCTTTAGGAATTCGGTATAGGTTTGCTTCTACATCGTGTTGAGGAATGAGCATGCCGCCTAAGTTGGCAATTTCGTATTCGTAAGGTTCTCGTACATCGAGCAGGGTAAAAGGTTCGTTTTTTTGTTGCTTTTGATAGAGCTCCTCTACCGAAAGGCTCGGTAAGTTGTTTTTTTCAGAAGCTTCCGGCGATAGTTGGCAAAAGGCTTCGTAGTCGATAAGTGAGGTAATGGTCGGTTGGCTACCCGTTAACGGATTGGCAGGGTCTTTCTCAAAGCGCATAATGCGCATGGTAAACTGAAGAGCATCGAACAATAAGAGCCGACCGGCGAGCGGTTCGCCCATACCGGTGAGCACTTTCAAGGTTTCACTTGCTTGCAAACTGCCGATGATGCCCGGTAGCACACCCAAAACACCTCCTTCGGCACAATTCGGTACCCATTCGGGAGGGGGAGGCGAAGGGAACAAATCGCGATAGTTCGTGCCGCGTTCGCCCGATGCCTTCTTATGGTTAAATACCGATACCTGCCCTTCAAATTGGTAAATAGAACCATAAATGAGCGTTTTTTCTTCGAACACACACAAATCGTTGAGCAGGTAGCGTGTAGGGAAATTATCGGTACCATCGACTACCACTTGGTACGGAGCTATAATTTCTTTGGCATTGTCGCTTGTAAGCCGAGTTAGGTAGGTTTTTATGGTAATATGAGGGTTTAACGAAGTGATGCGTTGCGCCAAACACTCGGCTTTCAGTTTGCCCACATCGCTGGTTTCAAAGGCTACTTGCCGTTGTAGGTTGCTCGCTTCTACCGTATCGAAATCGACAATACCCAAGGTTCCTACGCCAGCCGCCGCCAAGTACATAGATACCGGATTGCCCAATCCGCCTGCGCCTACTACCAACACGCGAGCATTTTTAAGCACGCGTTGCCCTTCTACCCCAAATTCGGGCAGGGAAAAATGGCGGCTGTAGCGGTGCAGTTCTTCAGCAGAAAAATCAGCGATTGGCATAGTATCTATTCGTAATGGAACACTCCGAACTCGCTCTCGATGCGCAACTGTCGTTGAGGGCTTGCCTCTACCCTACCCACTATTTGTGCTGCCACCCCTTTGCTTTCGGCGATGGCAACCATGCGTTGGGCACTATCAGCATCGGTGTAAATTTCCATACGATGCCCCATGTTAAACACTTGGTACATCTCTTTCCAATCAGTGCCGCTCTCTTGCTGTATGGTGCGGAATAATGGAGGGCACTCCAGCAGGTTATCTTTAATTACCCGCAAGCCCTCTGCTAAAAAATGAAGAATTTTGGTTTGTGCCCCACCCGAGCAGTGCACCATCCCATGAATATGGTCTTTCATTTCATGAATAATTGGGATGAGGACAGGCGCATACGTACGAGTTGGGGAAAGGACTAATTTACCCATATCTACGGAAAGGTCTGCGAGCGTATCGGTCAGTTTCTTAGAGCCACTGTATGTAAGGTCAGTTGGCACGTGAGGATCGAAGCTTTCAGGATATTTTTCGGCAAGGTAGTGGGCGAACACATCGTGGCGTGCAGAGGTTAGCCCGTTACTTCCCATGCCTCCGTTATAGGTTTCTTCGTAGTGAGCCTTTCCATAAGAAGCAAGCCCTACAATTACATCGCCGGCTTGTATATGTGCGTTATCGATTACATCGCTGCGTTTCATGCGGGTAGTTACGGTGCTATCTACTATGATGGTACGCACTAAATCGCCCACATCGGCGGTTTCTCCTCCGGTGCTGTAAATCTCCAGCCCTTGCGCTCGAAGCATGGAAAGCACTTCTTCGGTTCCGTTAATGATCGCCGCGATTACCTCACCGGGGATAGCGTTTTTGTTGCGCCCAATGGTAGAAGAAAGCAACATAGGCGTAGTAGCCCCTACACAGAGCATATCGTCTACGTTCATCACGATGGCATCTTGCGCAATGCCTTTCCAGACGGAAAGATCGCCTGTTTCGCGCCAATACAAATATGCCAACGACGATTTCGTACCTGCTCCATCGGCATGCATTAGGTTGCAATAGTGGGGGTCGCCTCCGAGCCAATCGGGGACAATTTTGCAAAATGCTTTAGGGAATAGCCCTTTATCGAGGTTTTTAATAGCATTGTGGACATCTTCTTTGGCGGCAGAAACGCCTCGTTGTTCGTATCGTTCTTGCGACATGGTTTCAGTAGGTAAGGGTATGTTTGAAGCGAAAATAACCGAAACCTCGCCGTTTTGGAAACCGCTGTTCCTACGTATGGAGCATTTTCTCATAAAAAAGTTGCGAGGCTCAACATTTCTCTTTTATTGCAAAAAATATGATGAGGAAGGTGCTTACTGCATCTTCTTTTTTTCAAATCTTATTCAATAAAAAAACTTTTTTTGTAATGAAAGTACAAAATGGCGACAAAGTAACTGTACACTATGTAGGCACACTAAAAAATGGGCAAGAGTTTGACTCATCCAAAGCCCGTAATGAGCCTATTGAGTTTGTAGTGGGCGATGGGAAAATGATTAAAGGATTTGACCAAGCTGTAGTTGGGATGGCAGTAAACGAAACCAAAAAGGTGGAAATCCCTAGCGACGATGCCTATGGACCTTCCATGAAGGAAAACATCGTGGAATTTGAAAAAAATCAATTTCCCGAAGGGATGGATCCTAAAATAGGCGATCAGCTCATGCTTACCGATAACCAAGGGCGGCAAATCCCGGTGGTAGTTACCGAAATTGCCTCTGAAAAGGTAACCCTCGATGCTAACCATCCGCTAGCTGGCGAAGATTTAATTTTCGAAATTGATTTACTCGATATTGCGCGCAATTAAATTTTAGCTTCTTCTTACCCGAAAAGCCTCAAATGCAAAAGTGTTTGAGGTTTTTTTTGCTACGTACCCAATCGTTTATCTTTGACGATGCCCCCTTGGCATCTCCTTTCATCTTCCTCTTCAACCAACCGATACTACTTATGTACCTCATTTTCGATACGGAAACTACCGGCAGACCCCAAAACTACAGTGCCCCACATACCGATTTAGACAATTGGCCGCGCGTAGTGCAAATTGCCTACCAGCTACACGATGCCACCGGTAAGCTGCTCAAAGCGCAAAATTTAATTGTAAAGCCCGATGGGTTCACGATTCCGTACAACGCAGAGAAAATCCACGGAATTTCTACGGAAAGAGCTTTGAAAGAAGGGGTACCCCTGCGCGAAATGCTCGACGACTTCGTTGAAATCCTCAAGCAAACCCAGGTGATGATTGGGCATAACCTTGCCGGGTTCGATGTACCTGTCATGGCGGCAGAGTTTGTCCGAATGGGCGTGCCAGAAGATAGTTTTTTGGCAAAGCAGGTAACCGACACCATGACTGAAACCATTGAGTTTTGCCAACTCCCCGGAGGAATAGGTGGTAAGTTTAAACAGCCCAAACTCGTAGAATTGTACGAAATTTTGTTCGGAGAAAAATTCTCCGATGCACACGATGCCGCCTACGATGTTTCTGCCAATGCTAAAGCATTTTTTGCCTTATTAAAACGGGGCGTGCTCTCTCCCTTCGACGATACCCCTCCCGATACAATCGAATACGAAGCTCCTGAACTCGACGAAGCTAACTTTGCCAAAGTAAAAGACGAAGCTGCCGAAAAAGCACGGAAAATTGCCGACTTAAAAAACATTGAGCTCGATAGGGTCATCCCTTTTTCGCACTTGCATGTGCACTCGCAGTTTTCCATCTTACAGTGCCCCTCTTCTATTAAAGAAATCATTAAAAAAGCCAAAGAAGATGGCATGCCCGCCGTTGCTTTCACCGATTTAGGCAATATGTATGGGGCATTTAACGCCGTGGCCGGGCAAGACGACTCCCTAAAAGTAATTATCGGCTGCGAGGTATTTATGGCAGAAGACCGCCACAAACAAAAATTCACTAAAGACGACCCAGACCGCCGGTACCAGCAAGTGCTACTAGCCCAAAACCAACAGGGCTATCATAACTTGGCAAAACTCTGTTCGCTTGGGTTTATCGAAGGGATGTACGCTGGTTTTCCACGGGTCGATAAGGAAATTATTCAGGAGTACAGCCAGCACGTAATTGCACTAAGCGGCGGACTCGAGGCGGAAATCCCTTCGCTAATCTTAAACCGAGGCGAAGAAGAAGCCGAACAGGCATTCCGATGGTGGCTCGAAGTATTTGGCGATAATTTTTATGTGGAAATTATGCGGCATGGCTTACCCGAAGAAGAACGCGCCAATGAAGTGCTCCTCAGGTTTGCCCACAAATACGGAGTGAAGCCCATCGCAGCAAATAATACATTTTACACCAATAAAGACAATGCCTTTGCCCAAGAGGTGCTCCTCGCTATTAAAGATGGTAAAACCCTAGACGACCCCATCGGGCGGGGCAGGCGGTATCGGTATAAACTCCCTAACGATGAGTTTTATTTTAAAACACAAGAAGAGATGAACCAACTCTTCTACGATTTGCCTGAAGCCCTCGAAAACACCAACGAGATTGTAGAAAAATGCCAGCCCCTTAAACTCAAGCGCGATATCCTACTGCCTAATTTCCCGATGCCGCCTGAGTTTGACACGCAAGACGACTACCTACGCCACCTTACCTACGAAGGAGCCAAAGAACGATACCCCGAGCTCACCGAGGAAATTTGCGAACGCATCGATTTTGAACTAGAAATCATTAAAAACATGGGATTCCCCGGGTATTTCCTCATTGTGCAAGACTTCATCCGGGCGGGGCGCGATATGGGCGTGGCTGTCGGTCCGGGAAGGGGCTCAGCTGCCGGCTCGGTGGTAGCCTATTGCACCGGCATCACCAATATCGACCCTATCAAATACAATTTACTTTTCGAACGATTCTTGAACCCTGAGCGGGTAAGTATGCCCGATATTGATATTGACTTCGACGACCGCGGAAGGCAAGAAGTCATTGACTTCGTGGTAAAAAAATATGGTAAAAACCAAGTGG
This sequence comes from uncultured Roseobacteraceae bacterium, assembly GCA_964394585.1. Lineage (GTDB taxonomy): Bacteria > Bacteroidota > Bacteroidia > Cytophagales > Flammeovirgaceae > CAYUJH01. The sequence goes on along the minus strand of CAYMYI010000166.1, from coordinate 159 downwards.
CGCAAATCATCACCTACGGTACTATGGCAGCGAAAATGTCGATTAAAGACGTAGCCCGCGCCAGTAACTTACCGCTAGCCGAAGCAAATGCTACTGCGAAACTCGTTCCCGATTCGCCGGGGACTACGCTTAAAAAAGCTTTTGAAGAAAGCCCCGAAC
>CAYMYI010000165.1:0-7528 GCA_964394585.1 uncultured Roseobacteraceae bacterium | reverse complement strand
GGTCTTTATTTTACCAAAAAAAACTGCAGTATGTAAATCCCCAACAGACTCTTAAGTTCTCTGAAAGATTTTTGGCAAGTCTGCCATGCAATCTTTGAATGTTTTCAAAACCCACTAAACACTCGCAAAAAATAACATGAACCAACCAACCAAAGTAGTGATTGTAGTCAATCCTATTGCAGGAGGGGACAACAAAGACGCCTTTATTCAATCATTAGATCGATACGCCTCTGCCTATCAGTTTACATACGAATTGTTAAAAACTACCGGTAAAAACGATTTAATGCACTTGCGCAATGCAATCAAAGCCGTGCGCCCCGAAATTGTAATTGCCGTAGGGGGCGACGGGACTTTATTGCTGGTTGCCGATGCCATTATGCACACTTCGATGAAATTAGGGATTATCCCCATGGGTTCAGCAAATGGAATGGCGGCAGAACTCAAAATACCGAAACAGCCCGAAGAAGCCCTCCGCGTCATTTTTGAAGGGCGTGCTATTGCCATTGATAACATCAAAGTAGACCACCGCTATAACTGCATTCATATTGGCGATATGGGGCTGAATGCCAAAATTGTAAAGCGTTTCGAAGAAAATAAACGTCGGGGTTTTATTGGCTATGTAAAACAGTTTTTCCGCGAACTGCCCCTTTCGCGCGAGGTGAGAGCCGTGATACAAACCGATAAAAAACGCTACGTAAAAGGCGTGCATATGATTGCGTTCGCCAACGCTCGCCGCTATGGGACTGGCGCTGTCCTTAACCCATTAGGGCAACTCGACGACGGCTACTTTGAACTTTGCATCATAAAATCGCTTTCGCTAGTTGCCTTGTTTTACATGTTGCTTACTGTATTTAGCGGTTCAGTGTATAAGACGCGATATGCCAGGGTAATACGCTGTAAAGAAGCTATCATCTTCTTACGCAATAAAAAGAAACTTACCGTACAAGTAGATGGGGAAGTAATTGGCGAGCGGAACCGCTTGCATATTGCAATTCAGCACAAATGCTTGAATGTGATGGTACCTAACCAAACTGCTCCTTCATTTTGGGACTCCCTGATTGCACAAGGGATTGAAATGGAATGAGATACACTAAAATTGTTAATAATCTGTAGGAAAACTACCGCACTTTTAACTAAGTGGAAGGCAGAACGTAATAAAATAGATATGTTTATCTGCGAACGGTTCATATCTTTACTAAAAACTCTTTGAGCATTGTTCAGACGATACGCTTACATCTTACTTACCATCTCAGGGCTAATTATGGCAACTTCCTGTGCTGCGTATGCTCGTTTACAACCTAGTGAACGTACGCTTCGGCTATTGTACGATTCTGCCACAAGTCTGACACAACGAGGTAAGCTCGCTGAAGCGGAAAAAACAGCACGCTACCTACTAGAACAAGCTGAAATGCAGCGCATAACTCATTGGGTAATTAAATCGCAGCGATTACTGCAAGAAATCCATTTGGCTCAGAAAGCGCAACTCCAGCAAACCCTTGAAAGGCAGCAAGGTATCATCGCGGTATTAGTGGGGTTACTCCTCTTAGGATTAGGAGTTGGCATTTATTTGCGAAGTACACAACGCAAAAAACTCATCAAATTGTTACAATTGAAAGATGACGAACTGAAAACCGCCAAAGAAGAAATGGCACAGCAGCAAGAAGAACTCGAAATGGCAAACGAGATGATTGTTTCCATCAATGGCAATTTAGAACAGATGATTCGGAGCCGCACCGCAGAAATACAGCAAAAAAACAAAGTGCTTGCCGAGTATGCATTCATCAATGCGCACAAATTGCGTGCACCAGTTGCCAGGCTTTTAGGGCTTGCTCAACTCTTTGAACACAGTAGCTCGCCCGAAGAAAAAGAAGAGCTAATGAGGCGCGTACATAGCGAGGTACAAGAACTCGATCAAATTATTTTTGCCATTCGTGATGCCATAATGAAAGGAGAAATTCTAGACAGAAGTGGTTTCGATAACAAGCAAGATTCCCCCTAAGATGAGTAGGCTTGCGAGCGTTCCCCATGTTCTGCACGCATTCGCTCTTGAAAATCCACATATTTCTGTTTGAATAACATAAAATCCCCCTTTGCCGGGTCGCTCATTTCCTCCACATACACATAGACCCCAGGTTTTTTCTTTTCAAAATAATCGACAAATATAGCTACAGTGGCTACTTGCAACGTTGGGTTTTGCGCTACGACCCGATATGCTCCTTTTTCCACCAGAAAACTTTGTTGAAATGCCGATTTAATAGTGCCTTGCGGGAAGATTAGCACCATATTGCGGGGCGATTCTAACAGCTGATTTGTAAACTGAAGAGTTTCTACTAAACTGCGCCCCGAGCGGTTGACCGAGTAAGCCCCCGAGTAGCGTAAAAATTTATTTTTCTGTAGGTTTTCTTCGAGCATCATCACATGAAATTGCCTTTTAAAATGTAGCCGATTGAGGTGATGCACAAAAAAGCCATCCCACCAGCTAAAATGGTTGGCTAATACGAGCAACCCGGCATTGCGCTTTGGCAGCGAGTTTTCTACATAGAAACCATGAAAGTTTCGGGCGATAATCCAACGGAAATAAGCTGCCCAAAGCGGGGTATACAAAGGGTGTTGTTGCGGATAAATCATGCGTTTTCTATTCGGCGCTTCACATAATTCAAAAGAATTTCGGTTTGCTCTTCGGTAGGTGCCATGAGCAATTCGCCCAAGCGCACTAACCGGCGGTTCACCATAAGCTCATCCCATGTGGAAAAGCGTACGATACGAAACGTACAAACGGTTGCCGCTAGGTCTTGGAGGTAATCTTGCCAAGCGCGGTATTTCCAACCTGCGGATCCCATCCCTCCTAAATCGCCGGGAGTTTCCGAACGCCCAAAGGCTTCCTCAGCGTGCCGATTGTGCCATACAGCTCCTGCCAATGCCGCTTTCAAGCATTCGCCTTCGTGTTTTCGGCAAAAATCGGAGTATTTCATTTTTTGAAAACCTTTCCAAGCTTCGGAGTAAATTTCTGCTCGTAACGTTGCACGGCGGTATCGGTTAAAATGCAAGGGGTCGTCCCACACAAGGGCGGTAGTATCGATAGTTAGATCCCAATTTCGGGGGAAAATAGGAAGCCGCTCGCTTTTTCCTTCTAATCGTTGAAAAACTGCTTGTGCCTCGGGTAACCAAGTACTTTGTTTGAGTTGACGAAAGGTAAGCCGGGGCAAAGGTTCTATGCCTTCTTTATATTCTTGTAAAACGATGTTTTTAAATTGCTCTAAAGCGTATGTCATTCAGAATAATTGGTTTACTAGTTTCCCTGTAAAATAGTTTTCATTCCTTGTAAAACAGGAATTAATAAAAACATGTTGAAATCTTTATCTTCCATTTCTTTATCAAGCAACGCATAATCAATAAGTTGGTCGTGTGTTTTTAGCGTATCTTTTAATAGTTTTTTCATTTTTTTATCATTGGGAAATGGCCCGTATTTAAACTTGAAACAAAGCTTTTCGGAGCACCAACGCTTATGTTCTATTGGGGCAAATACTTTGAAATAAGGCTCCACCATCGCACGATCTAAATGGGCGATATCATGCCCTATTTTTTCGAGAAACCCCACCTTAATTTCCAAATGACGCGCCACATATCGGTTAGAATCTTGTTTTAAATCAGAAAGAGCATCCCAACGCGCTTGTATTCCGAAAGTCGGGCGAAGTTTATCAAGCGGCACATCCAAAATATGCTGTAACTCGGTGAGTATAATAGTTTCCAATTCGGCAACTGGCTTGCGAGTCTTGAATTTTACATTCAAAAATATTGCTTCTAAGTCCGGCAACTTCGGTTGAAATAGGGCACGCTGTGCATCGTCCATTAGCCATTCAAATTCATATTTTATGGAATAGAAATAATTAACCGCTTTGGAAATCCCGTCGATTACACCAATTTCATCTATTAACTTGGCTTTTGTACAGGTATCGGTTAGTTGTTTTACAAAATTGATGTTGAAATGTGTTCGGAGCGATTGGAACAACTCAATATCGAGCCCCTCGCTTTGGATGGTATCGGGGTCGAGCAAATCAATCACTCGAGAGTTTTCCGGTAAACAAACTACCAAAGGCACTGTAGCTAGCTCTCCAATTTCCTTATATAAAGTTTGCCGAAAACTGTTCGCTAACTGGGTTAAAACGGCATCTTCATCGCCAAAGAAATATACGCCACTTAGCTTCTGTAGATAGCTTTTAAAACTTTCCGATTCGAAACTAGCCCCGTAAAAGTGCTCGTTTTCTAGCTCCATCGGGATAATATCGAGGTACTCGTCGACAAACGGGAATGTAAAACGAAGCTTTTCGACACACTGCTTCGCATTTTTTTCGATAAGCAAAATTTTAAGATTTCGAAGCCCCGGACTATGACTTAAAATGATATTTTCCATAATAAAAGCTCGTGCCGTATCGGTATAACCCACGATAATGATTGCATTATCGGAGCTTTGTATGCGCTGGACTTTATTTGTTTCGTCGGTGATTACTTCGTATTGTACATTACGTAGCGGCGAGAAACTATCGAAAATAATTTGTGCGGCTGCTAAAGATGGACTAAATGGATCCATGTTAAACGTCTTCGTTTTTGTGTAGGCATCCATATAATCTTTCAAAAAGCTATAGTTATGGAACGCATAGGTGAGAATTTGCACTCGTAAATGCTGTTTAATCACCCCTTTTTGGTTCATGTACGAAATCAAATTTGCCGTTTGCAAATTACTTTCATCGCTGTCTTTAAAAATAAGGCAGTTTTCTGCACGGGTGATTCCTGCATGTAAAAGGTCTTCTTCTTCGTTATTCGTACCAATAATCACCATACCTCCCTTTTCCCGAATCTTCACAATGTTTACATTTTTGCCGTTTGGCTCAATGGCAACTACTTTGTGCCCCGATTTCAGCAACTCTACGGCAATGCGGTATCCTATTTTGCCGATACCAAAAATGATGGTATGCCGGGTGTATTTTCTGCGAATGTGCAGCAACATCCAGTTGTAAAATAAATAGCGATACGCGGCGGTGAGTATCCCAAACCCTAACAAAATTGCCGCTAAGAACGAGGCAACGGCTAACTGCCAATTGGGGAAATACGGCTCGTTGTAATCGATGAGGAACATCGTAAAAATGGAGTATATCGCCCCTAACAAATCAAAATTTTGATTTTCATTTGTTAGAGACCATGCATAAGAGCCCCACAGTGCAAAAAAAGTAACGAGTAAAATAAGAAGGCCTACCGCTACCGGGACAAAGTAAACAGGAAGTTTTCGTCGTTGGAATAACATGATCTAATGCAGAGGTAAAGTGGTTATAAGCTAGCGTAGATTTTGGGTTAAAATACGAAATATCTCCTTTGTGAAAGGACATTGTGGAAAAACCCGTAAAAACACCTATATCGCACGGTATGTTTTCTAAAAGATGGAAAAATCTGAATGCAACATCGTATGGTTTAAACGCGACCTACGCCTACAAGACCACCTGCCTTTGCATGCTGCCATGCAAGATGATATCCCCACGATTTTACTGTTTTGCTTTGAACCCTCTCTGGTGCGTGCAGAAGAGTCGTCAGAGCGCCATTGGCGGTTCGTTTGGCAATCGCTCAACGATATGCAAACCCAACTCAACCTGCATGGTTGCACTTTGTATGTTGTTTTTGAGGAGGTCATCACAGTACTAGAAACACTTTTGCAGCATGTGCAAATTCGACGCATTTTTTCTACCCAAGAAGTAGGGCTTTGGTGCACGTTTGAGCGTGATAAACGGCTTAAATCCTTTTGCCAAAAACGCCTCATCGGTTGGGAGGAATTTCCGCAAGATGGTGTAATCCGAGGGTTGAAACACCGAGCTGGCTGGCAAGCGGACATGGAAAAATGGCTTTACAGCACACCAATACACAATGACTTAAAGCTCCTACGGCCTATCCCGTTACCAAACACAATCATTCGTTCGATTGGCAAGCCTTTGCCTAAAGCATGGAAAACCCCACAGCCACATTTCCAACCGGGTGGCGAGCAGTTTGCCCAAAGGTATCTCCATTCGTTTCTAGAAGGTAGAGCGGCGCACTACAATCGTCATCTTTCTAAGCCACTTGCTAGCCGAAAAAGTTGCAGCCGCCTTTCTCCGTATTTAGCTTGGGGAAATATTTCGGCGCGGCAGGTAATCCACGCAATCGAGCAATCCTCGTTTAAAGAAAAATTTCAATCGTCGTTTCGGAGTTTTCAAGAACGGATGTGGTGGCGAGGGCACTACCTACAAAAATTTGAATCGGATTGCGGCATGGAATTTCATCCTATCAACCGTGCATTAAATAACATAGGGCGAACGTTCGATGCCGCAAAGTTTCATGCGTGGGCTTCGGGCACTACTGGCTTTCCTATGGTAGATGCCTCTATGCGTTGTTTGCAAGCTACCGGTTACCTTAACTTCCGTATGCGTGCCATGCTTGCTACGTTCGCCACTTTTACATTGTGGTTGCCTTGGAAACCAGTAGCCTCGCACTTGGCTCGGCTTTTCCTCGATTTTGAACCAGGGATTCACTTCCCACAGTTGCAAATGCAAGCAGGGCTTACGGCGTACCACCCTTTGCGGATTTACAATCCCTCTATCCAAGCCAAGCAACACGACCCTGAAGGCACGTTCATCCATCAATGGGTTCCTGAATTGCGCACCATTCCCGCACCGCTCGTACACGAGCCCTGGAAACTCACCCTGCTCGAACAAGCGTTGTACCATTGCCAAATCGGGACAGACTACCCCTCGCCTATTGTAGATTTTGAAAAGGCTAGCCGCTTTGCCAAAGATACGTACTGGGAAAAGCGGAATCGCCCCGAGGTACTCAACGCCCTGCCTTCTATTTGGGATAAATTATGTATCCCCGAAAACAGAGCGTTGTACCTGAAGCAAATCGGAAAAATCGATTCGCTCACCAAGTTATAACACTCCTTTTGTGCTTGGTATGCGATCGGAAGTGCGTTGAATTGCCATGCGGATAGCCTTGGCAAACGCTTTGAAAATGGCTTCGATTTTATGGTGTTCGTTGTCGCCTTCCACTCGAATATTCAAGTTGCATTTTGCCGTATCGGAAAACGATTTAAAAAAATGATAGAACATTTCGGTCGGCATCTCTCCTATCTTCTCGCGTTTGAACTCTGCCTCCCATACTAGCCAGTTTCTGCCGGAAAAATCGAGTGCTACTTGGGCAAGAGCCTCGTCCATGGGCAATAAAAAACCGTAGCGTTCGAGCCCTTTCTTATCGCCAAGGGCTTGTAGAAACGCCTCGCCTAAGGCTAGGGCAGTATCTTCAATGGTGTGGTGCTCGTCGATGTGCAAATCGCCTTTAACTCGAATGCTGAGGTCGCATCCCGAGTGCCTCGCAATCTGTTCGAGCATATGATCAAAAAAACCAATTCCGGTTTGAATATCGGCTTGGGCATCTCCATCTAAATTTAAGGCAATATGAATATCGGTTTCTTTGGTAGTCCGCCGTATTTCGGCTTTACGTGGTGGATACTTCA
>CAYMYI010000164.1:0-7747 GCA_964394585.1 uncultured Roseobacteraceae bacterium | reverse complement strand
TCGGCATCATAGGTATGGTAGCCTCGCCCCGAAAATTGCCCATCTTTAAAATATCCCCGATATAACTCACCATTTTTGAAATGCATCTCTCCTGCCCCGCTAATTTCGCCGTGTTCGAAATGCCCCCGATACTCAAATTGTTCAAGTGTATTTAACAGCGCACCATGCCCGTGGTACACATCGTGTAAAAACATACCATGATACCGCACCGTATCACCCGAAACATACAAAGTAGTAAGCGTACCATTTCCTGTTTTTTCAATTAAATGATTGCCAAACACAAAATCGTACATCTGCATTTCTTCCACTCGGTGCAGCATAACGTTGCCTTCGTAGCGCACTTCTCGTATGGCTTGCGGCAACATCGAACGGATAGTTACTCTTGCATCGCTCAAATCGCCCACATGAAAAAAGCCTTCTGCCGTATTTTGCTTGTAATTTAACGTAGCTTTTCCATGGATAACCCCTTGCGCAAACATTCCTTCGACTTCCTCACCGGAAGGATATAACATTTTTCCTTGCCCTTGTGGAATTGTATCGCTAATTACTTCGCCAGAGTAAGTGCCTTTGTACAGTCGAAGGGTTTCTACTTTTTTTTGTGCAAATCCCGATAGGGAAGCAAGCAATAAACTTAGTGTGGTAAGTAGTACAGTACGCATACAGTAACTTTTAAAGATGAATCTACTAAAAAAGCCTATCAGCAACGCAAAAGTTTACCGATAGGCTCTTCACAAAGAAGTGTAAGAATAAACTGATTACTCTTCTGATGAGGTGTTATCACTTTTTTGCTGTGTTAAAAATGCCTTTGCCTCTTCCAAGCTTTGGTCAATGGCTTCTTGCACTTTTGTAACGGCTTCTTTTTGCTGCTGCAAATACGCTTCGGCTTCAGCCTGAGGAGTTTCCGACGAAGGCGGTTCGTAGTTACGCATCCATTGCATCATACCTTCGCTTGCCTGGCTCAGGGCTTGTACTTTCTGCATCCCTTCTTCGATAATGGAGGCATTTTCCGCGCTATCTAACCCGCTCAGGTGCGTTTTAATATCGGATTCCAACGTCTGCATTTCGCCCATTTTTGCCATAGCTTCGTCGTGGACAGCCATTACCTCGTCTTTCAAAGCCGATAAAGCAGTCGTTGATTCTTCTGTAGCATCGTCTGTAGTTTCTTGATTCTTAGAGGCACAAGATACCAACAAGCTGCCTACCAAAAGGGCATACAGGAGTTTTAAAAAGAAATTTTTCATGCGATTTTTTTAGTTTAAAATGAAGATAAGCGAATATATTGCGCAGGTGCGATTACTACTCACAGTTTTGCAAATGTTTTTGCACTTCTTCGGTTGATATGTACGGATACTCATTCCCCCATTGGTTACGGATATAGTTGATTAAGTTGGCAATATCGGTTTCGGTAAGTTCAGGATTGGCAGGCATTGGCTGGTTGTAGGTTTGCCCGTTTACCACCATTTCGCCCGAAGCCCCATTGCGGATAATACATACCAAATCTGCCGTGCGCACAAGGTAATCGGCGCCAGCCAATGGCGGGATGAGCTGTTTCAAGCCTTCTCCTTGCTCCATATGGCAATTTGCGCATTTAGCTTGATATAGCTCAGCAGTAGGATTCTGCCCTTGCGAAGTATACAAAAGCGTAAACGGAATGCCCCCGAGCAAAAGTAGCGGGATTATCCATTTAAGGTTGTTCTTCATCGAATAATTGGTTTAAATCGGCGATAAGTTCTTGGGTTTCTTCGGGCTTTGTACCATCGTAATAACCCCGAATTTGTCCTTTATTATCAATTAGGATAAATGCCCCACTGTGGATGTAGCCTCCTGCAGCGCTAGAATCTTCCATAGCACTTACCATATAATGCTTTGCCATATTGAAAATATCATCGCGCTCGCCGGTAACAAAATGCCATTTTTCAGACGAAACCCCCAAGCGATCTGCAAATTCGCGCAATACGGCTACGGAATCGTGCCGGGTATCAATGGAGTGAGAAAGCAGCACAAAATCGTCGCGGTCTTTGAAAGCATCGTGTAGCAATACCATTTGCGACTTCATCTTTGGGCATATCGTAGGGCAGGTTGTAAAGAAAAAATCCGTTACATAGTACTTATTCGCCACGGTTTCGTTGGTAACAAATTGGCTATCCTGGTTTACAAACTGAAACTGTTCTTCTACTTTTCCTAAAACTTTCAGTTCTTTTCGAGTTTCTTGTAAAGCATTGCAAGCGGCAAAAAAAACTCCACCTATAAGTGCAATCCACGCTATCCTTTTTCTCATAATTGTATATTAACGTTGAAGTTGATAAAAACTACAGAGGTACTTCAAGTATAGAAAAGCATCTGTGTATAACCTATGTTACTGCTGTGAAATTAAAAGACACCCCTTCAAGAACCTACACACATTATCAGAATATTATCGTGCATTAGCACCCTATTGATTTTTAAAGAAAACAGCGATTTTCCAATAATTCTGTAATACTTTCCATAATTTAGAATATTTCTCGCTGCGTTGAAAAGCTAATTTTTGTAAATGATTTTTGGGATGGGATACTCTAAATTAATCGGTTTTTGGTTAGCACTACTGTTGTTTTGCACTCGGTTCACTTATGCACAAACCGATACCGATAGCTTACGGAAATTGCTCTCCGTTTCGCAGCCCGATACGGTACGGCTTCAACTCTTAAATACCCTTGCCTACGCGCTTAGGCGTTCTAAAAGTGAAGAGGCACTCGCATTTGCATCTGAAGCAGTGAGTCTCTCAGAACGTTTACAACGGTTGAACGATTTGGCCATCGCACAGCGAAATTTAGGGTTGGCTCACCATTATTTGGCGGAGTCAAGCAAAGCGATTGAATACTACCTAAAAGCGTTGACTCTTAGCCAAAAACTGCAAAATGCTAGCCTTGAGGCTACACTCTTACTCAACATCGGGAACGTATATCTCAAACTTTATAACTATGATAGAGCCAGGGAATATTACCAAAAAAGCTTGGCAGTTGCCGAAACAATTAAAGAGCCTTTACAAAAAGCCAAAGCACTGGGAAGTTTGGGGAATCTCTCCGATACACCTGAAGAAGCCATCGATTATTTTTCGCAGGCCTATAGCGTTTTCGAAGAAATAAACGATTACCGCAACATGGCAATCACGCTAAGCAACATCGGCAAAGTAAATGTGGAAGCTCAAAACTACCGCCAAGCCTTGGCAGTGTACTACCAAGCCCTCCGGTTCGATTCCCTCCAAAACGATCGCTATGGTATGAGCATTTCGTACAGCAACTTGGGTAACGTGCATCGTAAACTCAACAGTTTCGATTCTGCGCTTTTCTACTATAAAAAGGTAGAAAACATTGCCAATCAGCTAAGTTCGTTGCGCCGAAAGGAAGTGATTTATGGGAAACTTTCGCTGCTCTACAAACAGATGGGCAACTACAAAATGGCATTAGCCTACCACGAAAAATATTATGCAGCAACCGATAGCCTTAACAAGACTGATTTGGAAAAAGAAATTTCGGAAATTCAGGCAAAATACGACCTTGAAAGCCACCAAAATGAAATAGAACTTTTAAAAAGTAAAGACGAACTCAACCAAATTCAACTAGCTAAACAACAATCTGAACGGATTACCCTCTTGTTCCTTGTTCTGTTTTTTGCCGCCGGAGCAGTAGTTCTTTGGCTCCGATTCACCGAAAAACGCAAGCTTACACACGAACGGCATTGGCATTGACCCTGCGCTGCAACCAAACATTTTTAAAATGTTTGTAAGCGGTAATAACGATTACAATAAACCAGGCTTAGGGCTTTTCGAAGCGGAAATACTGCTGACCAAGCTTGGAGGAAAAATCATATTACAGCAATCTGATATCAGCCAGACTACATTCCAAGTTTTCTTGCCTCTTAAAGAAAAGATTAGGACAAACGACCTCTCCGCAACCGCTGTATGAAAGAGCTATACGCTATTTTACAACCACTTCTTTTTCTTAAACCAAACATAGGTAATCAAACTAATACCTAGCATGATTGCCCACACCATCAGATAGCCATGAGGCTGTTCAAGTTCGGGCATATACCTAAAATTCATGCCATATAGCCCTACAATAAAGGTAGGCGGCAGAAAGAAGACTGAAAAAATGGTAAGTACTCCCATAATTTCGTTGGTGCGGTGCGAGGCAAGGGAAATGTGCAAATTGAGCAGGTTATTCACGTTTTCGTGCAACTCATCGGCAAGGAACTGCAACGATTGGGCATTATCCACTAAATCGAGCGTAAAGGGGTCTACTTCTTTCCCCGAACGGGCAAACTTATCAACCATATCGCGCGTGAGAAATAACATACGTTTGAAAACTGAAGCACGCCGTTTCACAATGTATAAATCCCAAATGAGTTGACTCTCTTTTTTTCCTTTAAAAATACGCTGTTCGTATTTATCGAGCTGGTCTTGAGAGGTCGCTAGGGCAGGGTCAAACGTATGGATAATTTTAGATAATACTTGATTAATTAGATGCCGAGGAGTGTCTTGTGCCGATTCGTTGCCTTGTAATTGCCGCCACTTGGTAATCACCGACGAGAGGAAAGGTTCTTCGCGCCGATGAATGGTGATGAGAAAGCGATCCGAAATGAAAAGCGCAATTTTATTGGTAAGCTGCTGAATATTATCGGAATCTTCCTTGGAAGTAACATCATAAAATCGCGCTATCATGAATACCGTACCACCGATTTTTTCGTATTTGGGTAAATGCATAGGTGCCATGCAATCTTGCACAGAAGCTGGGTGCAAATTGAACCTTTCGGTAAGTTTGGTATAATCATCGGGGGTGGGCGAGGTAGCATCTACCCATTCAAATTTTTCCGTTTCGTTTCGGTAAATTTCTCTAATCATAACTGAAGGAATTGTACATCGAGCTTACGAGCTCATTTCAAAAAAAACGGCACTGCTACCCACCCATGTTTTATCTTTATTAAAATCTACTCCTAGGATTTTACCTTTACTTAAGCGTGCTAGTGTAATCATAGGAGTAAGTTCGGTATCCCATACACAGAGTATCCGAATTTCTGCTTTGGCGGGCACATCTTTCGTAGGAATAAACGGTGAATAATTCACTTTCTTTTGTAAAATGTAATTATTTGGATTATTAATTTGCTCTAAATCTTGTTGTGTAACATCAAATACAACACCTGCACCTGCAAACGAAAAAAGTGGTTTGAGTACGTAGTTTTCCAAGTCGGTGGGGTATTCGGTAAGGTCGCTTACAAAATGGGTTTCAGGCACATACGGGCTATCCATAAAGCACATGGTATATTTACTGAGTTTGAAAAACCAATTAGGATGCGCGACCCACTCTACCTCCACAGGAATTTTCCAATCGAATTGAATGGAAAGATCGGTGCGTTTTTCGAGTTCATCAAAAATCAAACGGTTGTAAATCCGATGCACAGGTATTTTTCGTCCTTGGCTTTTGTAAAATACTTTTTCTCCTTCTTGGATTACTTCTGAAATGCACACCGGTTTGATGCCCAAATCGCGGATGGTGTACAAAAAATCGACCCGTGTTTTTTGGTACTTTGGTTTAATATCCAACAGAATAACATTTTCGGGGTCTTCGTTGGCAATTACTACTTTCTTTAATTGCTCCACATACTTTTCGTGAGTCATCTCATCTTGCAGAAAAGGGGTCAGGTTATCGGGTAGGTTAAAATGCTTTTGATACGCACTGCTAAGATGCCGTTGGTAACAATACAACGAAGCTACCCCTTGCAACTCAATAAGTTGTGGGTAGAAAGAGCCATCTTCTCGCTGGCACACGGCTGCATCGATTGCCACTAAATGAGGGTAGCTGTTTTCTCGAGGGACTCGAAACTTATCGGGTACGGCGGGGGCCCTTTTTGCTGCAAAATCGGGCTGCTCAATGAGCGTTTTCACTTCGGTAAATAGCGCGAGCAGCTCTTCTTTGAAAGAAACTGTGGCAAATACGGGCGTTTCGGCAATGCGGAAATCGACGGCAAGGTTGTGTTTAGGGTGGATATCCGCTAAAAAACGTTCGAACGTTGCTTGTTCGAATTGTTCGTTGAATTGCTTGCGGTAAGAAGGAATCATGGCGATGATCGAAAAAGTGAAGAAAATCATGAAAAAAAGGTTTGCAAACAACTCACTGTTTGAGGTTGCTTACAAACCTTTCGGGGTATCGCATGTAAACTATTTTGTTTTTTTACGAGTAGTTGCGGCTGTTTTTTTTACTGTCGCTGTTTTGGGCTTAGCCACTGTTTTCTTCGCTGCAGTTTTGTTCACTGGCTTTTCAGGAGCTAAAGCTAACACTTCTGCTTTGGCAACGCCAGCTTCCACAAATTTGCCCCAAGTAAGGTTCATTTTCCCTTCTTGGTGTTCTTGAGCACGTTTTATTGCCATATTGGCGGCATTTTCAAGAATCCACTCGAAGTTTTCTTCACCTACCGAAAACAAATCAGCATCGGGGGCAGGGTTGCAGAAATCGATTGGATACAACACCCCATCGCGCACCGCTACTTCTACTGTATTGAAATCGTAGCCAAGGTATTCGTTCAACTTAATCACTACTTCTTCTACTTGTTGTAAAATTTTGGAGTCTACCGGCTCTCCATTTTTCACATAACGTTCGTGAAACGGATTGCGCGGTTCATACTGCATAATATGCACATTGGTGCGGTCGAGGCAGTAACAACGGAAGTACAAATCGTAGTCGATGTTCTCTTGGAGCATCATCACTAGCTGGCCGGTTTCGCTATATACTTTGAAGAAATCTTCCTTGTTGTAAACTTTATACACATTTTTCCACCCGCCACCGGCAAACGGTTTAAAAAATGCCGGAAAGCCAACATACTCAAAAATACCATCGAAATCGAGCGGAAGGGCTAAGTTGCGAAACGAATTCTCATCGGTATCGTCAGGGCGATGGTGCGAAGGGAATATCGCTGTTTTAGGCACAGTTATGCCAATTTTTTCAGAGAGTGCATTGTTGAAAAACTTTTCGTCGGCACTCCACCAAAACGGATTATTGATTACAGCTGTACCGCCTAAGGCTGCATTTTTTAAATATGCGCGATAGAAGGGAACATCTTGCGAAATGCGATCGATGATTACGGCATAATCGGTAGGTGCTGCTTGGATTACCTTATCGATAATCACTGGTTCTGCCACAATACCTTCTATGTTTTTCGAGTTGATTCGCTCGATTAGCGCAGGTGGAAATGAGTTTTCTTTTCCGAAGAGAATACCAATTTTTTTCATGAGAAGTTTGATGTATTAAGTAAAGGGAAGGATTTATCCGTATGCTATAAATAATTGACTTTAGAAAGATATAGTGGGAACATTTCGCACCAAATAGGCCAATCGTGTACGGCGCCATGGCGGAAATCGAACCACTGGTACATTTGCTTGGCATTCATAATTTCAGAAAGCTGGAAGTTTTCTTCTTTGGTAGCATCGTGTTCTGGTACACCCAATACTACTTTTACTTGGCGCAGGTTATGGAGTGCTTCGCCTTCTTGCATGCCCCCTAAAAAATCGATGGGGCTGTTGTAGTAAACGTTATCGTCATAGTATCCATCGAGGAATGAGCTCATGTTATACGCGCCGCTCATGCTATATACTTCGCGGGTAAGATGCGGGAACTTAAAAGCATGGTTTATAGCATGATACCCCCCGAAACTAGCCCCCATAAAAATAACTTTATAATGCCCCGTTTCATGTTGCGCTCTGCCCACTACTTCGTTGATA
>CAYMYI010000163.1:0-7862 GCA_964394585.1 uncultured Roseobacteraceae bacterium | reverse complement strand
AGTATGCCGCTCTACTGTGAGTGGGCGCAATACGAAGCCCAAAAGTGGTGGATTAGCGCCTAAGTGAATGACCGAATTAAAGATAGCAAGGTTTGTGACCCCTTCGGTGTTTTGCGTTCCGATGAGGTTTGCACTTTTGAAGCCCGCTAGCGTATTGACAAAGTTTCGCCGAAACCCTGTGTCCATCTGCAAAATATCTTCGTGTGAGTACGATTTGATGACCATGCCTATAGTTTCGTATTTGATTTTAAAATAGAATGCCCCATTTTATCGCGTTTTGTAGAAAGATAGTTGAGGTTATGGGGGTTGGGAGGAATTTCTAAAGGTTCTACTTCTACAATTTCAAGCCCATAGCCGATAAGTCCTGCCCGCTTTTTAGGGTTATTAGTCATCAGCCGCATTTTGGTTACTCCCATATCGCGTAAAATTTGGGCACCTACGCCATAATCGCGTTCATCCATTTTAAACCCAAGCTTTATGTTCGCCTCTACTGTATCGAAGCCTTCTTCTTGGAGTTTATACGCTTTTAGTTTATTGAGCAGGCCAATACCTCTCCCTTCTTGGTTCATGTAAACGATGATGCCTTTTCCTTCAGCTTCTACTTTTTCCATAGCTGCTTGCAACTGTGGACCGCAATCGCATCGGCACGAGCCGAAGATGTCGCCTGTAACACAGGAAGAGTGTACGCGGGCTAGAATAGGCTCATCGGGTGCCCAGCTACCTTTGGTAAGAGCTAAGTGAAGCTGATTATTATTGGTTTGACGGTAGGCAGTGAGGCTGAAATCGCCAAATTCGGTAGGCATTTTTATATCAATTTGGCGCTCTATCAAACTTTCTGACTTTAGCCTATAGGCAATTAAGTCTTCGATAGAAATAAGCTTGAGCCCGAACCGATCGGCAAATACTTTGAGGTCGGGCAGGCGCGCCATGGAGCCATCTTCATTAATAATTTCAATCAGCACACCTCCAAGCTGTAAACCGGCAAGTTTCGCTAAATCTAGGGCAGCTTCGGTGTGTCCTGCTCTGCGAAGCACTCCACCGTTTTTTGCTTTTAGGGGCGAAATATGCCCCGGGCGCCCTAAATCTTCGGGTACTGTTTGCGGGTTTACCAGCGCTTGTATGGTTTTAGCACGATCGTACGCCGAAATACCGGTAGTGCAGCCTTCTTTCAGGTAGTCTACCGTTACCGTAAAAGCGGTGGTGTGTACAGAGGTGTTGGTGTTTACCATCATATCGAGCTTTAGCGCTTCACAACGCGCTTCCGGAAGGGCAACGCACAGAAAACCACGGGCTTCTTTGATCATGAAATTGACCATTTCGGGGGTTATCTTTTCAGCCGCACAAATCAAATCGCCTTCATTTTCGCGATTCTCATCGTCGACTACTACCACCATTTTCCCTGCTTTTATATCTGCGATGGCATCTTCGATGCTATCCAATACAATTTTATCTGTCATTTAGGTAAGGTTAAGAATTGAAACTAAAAAGTAGAGAAGTCTTGCGTTCTGTACATACCAACTTCTCGAAGTAGAAAGGAGTTTTGTTATTCTTTGGTTTTCGCAAAGTTTCGGATGTTTTCAGCCACTTGAGCTACCAGTGTTTTGCGCGCTTCGTGGCTGGTCCATGCAATATGGGGGGTTAAAATAAGGCGCTGAGTATCGCCTACTTGCAACAATGGATTTTCAGGATGGATTGGCTCTTGGGTAAATACATCGATGCCTGCACCGGCAATTTCTCCTTCTTTCAGGCTTTGTGCCAATGCTTGCTCGTTCACTATACCACCTCTAGCGGTGTTAATCAAAATAGCATGTTGGGGCATTCGCTTGAGTTCGGTTTCTCCAATCAGGTTTTCAGTAGTAGGTGTTAATGGTGTGTGGATACTTACAATATCAGAGGTAGCAAGTAGAGTGTCTAACGATACTTTCCGATACAATGGATGATCTCGTTTCCCCGAAGGCGAATGAAAAACAATACGCATCCCAAAAGCTTCTCCAATGTTGGCAACTCGTTCACCAATGGTTCCTAGCCCAATAATTCCGAGTTGTAGCGTGTGTAACTCTCGGTAAATTCTGCCAAAATGGGTAAACATGTTGCTTTGAGCATATGCACCAGAATGTACATATTGATTAAAATATTCAGTATGGTTGATGAGCTGTAGAATAAGCCCCCAAGTGATTTGGGCAACGCTTTCCGTTGAGTAGCCTTTTACGTTTTTAACGGCTATTCCCATTTCGGAGGCAGCTTGCAGATCTACGTTGTTCATACCGGTTGCCGAGATACAAATGAGCTTGAGTTGCGGGCATGCCTCCATTGTACTCCGGTTGATTTGAATTTTGTTTACAATGGCAACTTCAGCACTTTTGAGGCGTTCTACGATTTGACGATCCTGCGTGGCAGGGTAACTTGTAAACGTACCAAGCGATTGAAAAACGGAAAGATCTAAATCAGTTCCTAAAGAGTCGGCATCGAGGAGAACAATGTGCATCATAGTGGAGTAGAATGCAGCAATTGTAGCTACGTTCTATTTGTTAAAGTTTGAAATTGTACCTTTGCACGCAAAAATACAATTTGATATATCATTATACATTAAGAAAAAAAGAATCCACGCAACAATGATTTATTACAAAACGCAGGAGGAAATTGAGCTGATGCGGGAAAGTGCCCTCATCGTTTCTAAAACGTTGGGCATGATTGCTGCGGAAATTAAACCCGGAGTTACCCCACTTTACCTAGATAAACTCGCCGAAGCTTTTATCTGCGACCATGGTGCACAGCCCGGTTTCTTAGGGCTATATGGTTTCCCGAACAGTTTGTGTACTTCTGTGAACGAGCAAGTAGTACACGGGATTCCAAATAACCGGCCGTTGCAATCGGGCGATATTATTTCGATCGACTGCGGAGCGAAAAAGAATGGGTTTTATGGCGATCACGCCTACACGTTTGAAGTAGGCGAAGTGGCTCCGGAAGTCAAAAAACTACTGAAAGTAACCAAGGAGTGCTTGTATCTCGGCATTGAACAAGTACAAGCCGGCAAACGCTTGGGCGATGTAGGCTATGCCATTCAGCACCATGCCGAAAAAAATGGGTTCAGTGTAGTGCGCGAACTCGTGGGGCATGGACTTGGCAAGTCGATGCACGAAAAACCCGAAGTTCCTAACTATGGAAAGCGTGGAAAAGGCGTACTTATGAAAAATGGTTTAGTTATTGCGATTGAACCTATGATTAATATGGGCTCGCGTAGAGTAAAGCAATTGAAAGATGGCTGGACCATTATTGCAAGCGACCGCAAACCCTCAGCACACTACGAGCACGATGTAGCCATTGTCGAGGGTAAGGCAGAAATACTTTCTACGTTTGATTATGTAGAAGAGGCCTTGGCGGCAAAAGCCACCACTAGTGCCCCATAGCATTTAACTGATTGTAAACTATAAATTTTCTTCCAGCGTATGATTATCGCCATTGACTTCGACGGTACTATTGTAGAACACAGATTCCCAGAAATAGGCGAGCCGCTCCCTCATGCTTTTGAAGTGATGCAAGCCTTGCAAGAAGCCGGACACAAACTGATCCTTTGGACTTATCGCGATGGAGAAGATTTGAAAAAAGCAGTACGGCTTTGCCGAGAAAATGGCATTCGTTTTTATGCGGTAAATCACAGTAAACCCAATGAAGATTACGATAAGTACATGAGCCGAAAAATTTATGCAGATATCTACATAGACGACCGCAACTTAGGTGGGTTCCCCGGATGGCTCGAGGTACAGCGCATGATACTAGAAGACGGTTCGCATGGTGTACAGTTCGAAACCTCCTCTTCAAACACGAGGAAAACCGTACTCCAAGAACAGCCTATCACCGAACGCAAACGCAATTTCTCTGTTTTAAAAAGTATAGTAGCCGCTTTTCCGTTTTAAATGTTTCATATCCCGACTGCGAACCCCGATTTTTATAGAGAAATCGGGGTTTTTTAGTACTTTATCATTCAAAAAATTATGATGTTTCCTAAATCCTTATGGATATCCCTAATTCTGTACACAGCTTTTGGGAACTTTGCGAGTGCTCAAAGCATCTTAGTATTTTCAAAAACGGAGGGATTTCGGCACGATGCCGCAATTAGAGCTGGTAAACAGGCTTTGCTAGAGATGGGGCAACAATACCGTTTTAGAGTGGACACAACTGAAAACGCCAACAAGTTCACAGTAAAAAACCTTCAACAGTACGATGCCATCGTATTCTTGAATACTACCGGGAATGTCCTTAGTAATGCACAGCAGAAAGCCATGCAACAATTTATTCAGCAAGGAAATGGGTTTGTGGGCATCCACGCTGCTGCCGATACAGAGTATAATTGGAAGTGGTACGGCAGGTTGGTAGGAGGGTATTTCGATGGGCATCCTAACAACCCCAATGTGCGGACTGGTACATTTCAGATAACAGATACAACGCATGTAGCTACTGAAAACCTTCCCCTAGTTTGGCAACATACCGATGAGTTTTACGATTACAAAGAGCTTAACAGCGCCATTCAAGTACTTATACTCGCCGATGAAACATCGTACAATTGGCAGAAAATGGGCGAATATCACCCAATTGCTTGGTATCATACTTTTGAAGGCGGTCGTGCTTTTTACACAGGCTTTGGGCACACCGCTGAAGCGTTTTCCGATTCGTTGTTTTTACAGCATTTATGGGGAGGGGTTCAATATGTGCTCCGCATAGATCAGTAAAAACACAGGTGCTGATAGGGGAGAACCCTTAAAAAAATGAAAGGCGAAGAAACATTGTGTCGGCTAAAGCGTTTTTTCTCTACCTTTTTTTGAAATTGACAACTAAAACACTAACTGACATGATTCTTTCAGGAAAAACCATTCACCAACATATGGGGAAAGATATTTTTATCGATCCGTTTGATCCAAGCCGGCTCAATCCTAATAGTTATAATTTACGATTACACAACGAGCTTTTGGTGTACAAAAACCATGAGCTGGATATGAAAAAACGCAACGAAACAGAGCAAATTGTTATCTCTGAAGAAGGGTTTTTACTACAGCCCGGTACATTATATTTAGGCAGAACTGTGGAGCGCACACATTCAGAGCGGTTTGCCCCAAAACTAGAAGGTCGTTCTTCCATAGGCCGTTTGGGGATTTTTATCCATATTACTGCAGGGTTAGGGCATGTAGGCGCCAACGGGTTTTGGACGTTAGAAATTTCTTGTATACAACCCGTACGTATTTATCCTTTTGTAGAGTTCTGCCAAATCTACTTTTTTGAAATTAAAGGCGATTACGACAAATACGAAAACGGGAAGTACCATAACAACCATGGGATACAGCCCAGTTTGATGTACAAAGAGTTTGAACAAAAAGGTTGAGGTTGTAATCTGCGCCTTTTTCAGGATAAGCAAAAAAATACCTCTGCGAGTTTTTCGCGGAGGTCAATTATGAGTAAACAATCACAGAACTTGTATAATCGGAGGCAGAGGTTGGCGAGCGTAACGCTTACATCGCAAAAGCTATATGAATGTAATGATTATGTAGGGTTGAAATGCTCGGGAAACTTGGAAGGAAAAACTATACTCTAGCGTTCATGGTTGTTTGTGATTTATAAGTGAAACAAGGTTTGAAGAATCTGTTGAAAAAGAAGGGCGATGATTAAACTCTAGCATTCATGATCTTATTATTTTAGGTTTAAAAACACTTTATCATAAGCCAATTCAGAGCCTAAACGCATAAAAATTTGACAATCAATTAGTTAAACTTTTTGTTTCTCTTGATAGTATTTTAAAATATTTGACATAAATACGATATTTCGTATATTTTTGATATTTCACATTCGTTTACAGTTAAGCACATTATGTGGAAAATTATGTGAAACATGTAGAAAGAAATACACAAATTTTTCAGCGGAAATATTTTTAAAACACTGTGAATGAGTTGTTTAGTAAATTTTCTTAGCTGTTTGCGCTCGTAAGGGGCAGTACATCATTTTAAAATTGATTCATTATGCCCTCACTTAGCAGCCGTTATGATTTCATTTACAACAGCAATAAGATTTCTGACCGAATTTATCTTGCCTATGCACAGGCACTTAAAGAAAACCTACGAGAGTTTAACGTAGTGAAAGATCGGCTTACCCCCACTCAGTTGGCTCAGTTTTCTAATAATTATGAGTTGCCCATTGTAGCGCTTATCGATCCAATGCAGGCAAAAGCCATGCGTTTCGATTATTACCGTAACCTTAGCGAAGAAGAATTACTGGTATTGCTTGCAGAAAACCAACAATTACTAAAAACACCGTTGCTAATTATGGGAAAAACCCATTACTTTATTCGTAGTATAGCAACGCTTAACAATGTGGCTGAGCAATGGGAACATGTAAACATGAGTAGTTTTTTTCATCCATAAACTGTTAATGCTATAGTGAAATAGCTTTAGTGCTTTTCGCAAAGCAACCAATTACTTTCCTTGTTGCAATCGGCAAGCAAATTACTCTATGATTATTTTATGCGAATCTGATCTATTCTCTCCCTTTTTTCGTACATTCTTACAAAAGAATGTTCCATACTCATTATTATATCTACTATGCAAAAAATTGATGTTCCTGAACTTAATAAGCCCAGGGTGGTGGTTATTGGAGGTGGTTTCGGGGGGATTGAACTAATAAGAGCTTTACATAAAGCCTCGTTTCAAGTAATTCTACTCGATAGAAACAACTACCATACTTTTCAGCCTTTGTTGTACCAAGTAGCAACTGCAGGGCTCGAGCCCGATTCCATTGCGTTTCCTCTGCGGAAAGTATTTAAGCATCACAAAAACTTACATTTTCGAATGGCATCTGTTGAACGGATTGATTATACTACTCGTACGGTATTTACAAACATCGGGAGCATTCAATACGATTACTTAGTAGTGGCAACCGGTTCACGCACTAATTTCTTTGGTTTAGAAAATGTGCGCAAGTATAGTATGCCGCTCAAAACTGTAGTACAAGCGCTCGATTTGCGTAGTTTGATGCTTCAAAACTTCGAAAAAGCACTACTTACCCCCGATATCCAAAAGCGAGAAAACCGCATGCACTTTGTGGTGGTGGGTGGCGGCCCTACCGGTGTTGAGTTGGCAGGAGCTCTTGCCGAGCTAAAACGCCATATTTTGCCCCAAGATTACCCTGAACTGGATGTACGCCGTATGCAAATTCATTTATTAGAAGCTGGTAATCGGCTATTAGCTGGGCTATCTGATCTTTCAAGCCAAAAAGCGATGGAATACTTAGAAAGGTTAGGTGTCCATGTTTGGTTAAATACACGTGTTACCGATTACGACGGCGAGCATGTTTCCACTAGCACCGGCAAAGATTTATATGCTAACAACTTCATTTGGTCGGCAGGAGTGGAAGGCAATATCCCTGAAGGTATTGAGCGACATGCGCTGCTGCCAGGAAACCGCATTAAAGTAAATGAGTTTTGCCAGATAGAAGGCTTCGAGAGTGCCTTTGCCATTGGCGATGCTGCGGCTATGGTTTCTGAAGAGTTTCCGAAAGGGCATCCGATGGTTGCACCGGTAGCCATGCAAATGGGCGAACTTGTTGGCAAAAACTTAATCCGCAAGTACAAGAACCAGCCCATGCAGCCTTTTGCCTATCACGATAAAGGTTCGATGGCAACAATAGGAACAAATAAAGCGGTGGCTTTTGTTGGAAAGCTGAAACTTTCAGGTTTTATTGCATGGCTTGGCTGGATGTTTATTCATGTAATTTATCTTGTTGGTTACCAGAACCGTTTTTCAGTTTTGTTGTCTTGGGTTTTCCACTATTTTACAGGGATGCGTGGTGCGCGGTTAATACACAATCCTATTGATGACACA
>CAYMYI010000162.1:7711-7939 GCA_964394585.1 uncultured Roseobacteraceae bacterium | reverse complement strand
TAATAAAGTATTGCCTATTTGTGCCCAATCTGAGCCATTCCACTCATATATTTTTACATTGCCACCATTGGTACCTGCCACCGTATTAAACCTACCGCTAAGAATTAATCGGTTGCCATCTGCAGAGATAGATTTTACGGTTAACCTATCTTCTGTTCCCTCTCCATTAATATCTGTTCCCATTTGTACCCAAGCAGAACCATTCCACTCAAATACTCTAACTTCTCC
>CAYMYI010000162.1:0-7701 GCA_964394585.1 uncultured Roseobacteraceae bacterium | reverse complement strand
CCGGAATTAGAACCATTACCATCGTGTTGAGGTGTTCCAATCGCTAAACGACTACCATCAGCCGATAGCACAGAGAAATTAGTGGCATCATTTGCAGCGACTCCATCTAAATCAACCCCTAGTTGTACCCAAGCAGAGCCATTCCACTCATATACTCGAATTTGCCCTGCATCTGTCCCATTATCGTCATTTAAATAAGCACCAATAGCCACTCGCTTTCCATCGGCCGATAAATGGACTGCAGAGCCTGACTGATCATTCGTGGTCTCTCCATCTATATCCGCTCCTAATTGAACCCAAGCAGAGCCGTTCCACTCAAACACTCTTGTATGCCCTGAATCGCCACCATTTACATTATCATTAAAATTAGCACCTACAGCTACAGTATTACCATCTGCTGATAATGAAACGGCAAGACCAAACCAGTCCCCTGCACCTTCTCCTATTAATTTACTTCCTTTTAAGACCCAAGCACTACCATTCCATTCGAATACTCTTACAGAACCATTTCCATCGAGAGACGAACCTGCTGCGATGGTATTACCATCTGCCGATATAGTTGGTGTTGCAGGGTATCCTAAGTTTGCACCTTCTCCTGGAATATTCACTCCTAATTGTGTCCAAGTCCCTGCTATATTTTCAAATACCTTTAAATATCCAATTTGTCCATTCGCTTCTACCGAGCCAATTACAGCACGTTTTCCATTTGCCGATAGTGCCACACTTTGCTGTCTTTCACCAGCTGCATCACCATTTAAATCACTTCCTATTTGCTGAGTCAGCACTCCATCCGCAGGAATAACCGTAAAGATTTCTGAGCTAGAAGTACTTCCTAACGCAGTAGCTACGGTTATATTTCCCGAGGTTATACCGGGCATTATCATTGCCAGGAGCGTTCCGCCGTCATTCGAAATTTCTACGAGGTCTATACCTGAAATTTCTAAGTCTGTGAGGTTTTCAAGGTTTACTCCTGTGATGGTTACTAAAGTTCCTATAGACCCTGAAGTAGGAGAAACTGAGGTTATCGCTGGCGCTCCTGTAAAATCGTTTCCCCCTCCCACTGCATTGGCAAAAGCGAATTGGGAATACAGGTTGGGGTCGAAAGTGTTGGCACGGATATCACCAGTAGTTGTCGTTGACCCTCCTCCTAGAGTGTTTCCTAGTAAAACCCACTCCGAAA
Source organism: uncultured Roseobacteraceae bacterium (assembly GCA_964394585.1). Lineage (GTDB taxonomy): Bacteria > Bacteroidota > Bacteroidia > Cytophagales > Flammeovirgaceae > CAYUJH01. Next base: position 6,521 of record CAYMYI010000162.1, on the reverse strand, counting down.
AATTAAAAGCTCCTAGACGAAGATTAGGTAAATCAGTAATGTTACTTTCGCGCCAGGTATCATCGTAAAGAGCTATAAGGTCTAAGGAGTTGGTACTCCCTGCACTTACCTCCCAATATTCATCGGGGTGTACGGCGTCGATGGCGGCATTTAAAAGAGTGGTGTTCGGCGTTATACTATTGCCTCTGAAAAACTCGACGGTAATATCGTCTGAAAAACTAATATTTTCGATGGTAATAGGTCCATAAACTCCATTTTTACCAATAGGGAAGGTAAAATCAGTATTCCCCGATCTCACCATAGGGCCATCAATATGTTCGGTATTACTTCCGCCAATAACAGCCAAGGCTGTAGCAGTAAGTCTAAATGGGCTCGTATTTACTGTTAATATTTTACCAGCATTTAAGCTTAATTGGTTCGATATGTTTACAGCACCTCCATTAGTGCGGGCATCTAAGTCGCCCCCCGTTTTCGAAACGGTAAAGTCGTAAAAAGGAATTGCATTCCCATTAACACTTTCAAGCAGTTGGTTGGTACTACCGGCAAATCTAACCTCGCCAGAACCTGGGGAAAAGCCAGCCCCATCCACCTGAAAATCTCCATCGACTTCTACGGTACCAGCATCCACTACGGTAAGTTGGCTACCAGCCGCGGCATTGCTCAGGCTGATTCCGTTTGCTGTGTTTCCTTTCGCCTTCAAGGCGATTGCATTCCCTTTTAGCCGCATTTGTGCTGTACCGACTATTTTCACCCCTTGGGCGAAAGAGACCACCACATTGAGCAATACCAAAAAAAGGACTATGGCAAGGATGGCAATCCATCTGTTATTGAGTTTTGTATGCATTGAATAGATGTTTTCGTTGTTCATAATCAAATAAAACCTAACAGGTCTTCGAGACCTGTTAGGCTTGAAAATAAGGTTAGTATCCAATTTCATTTACTATTTCACGGCTTACGCCCTTATGGTGACAGCGCTCAAACGCTTGTACTCCGCCAAACCAACCAATCACCGATTCTTTTTTCAATATATTCTTTTTCTGTTGCACATACACCTGATACGATCTAAAAGCCCAGTCTTCGGGACTTTCGGTAAAGCCATGGTGTACTGGGTTCTGGTGTATATATCGCATTAATGTTGAATAATACGCTGAACTGGTTACAGGTTTGCGTTTGAAGACTTCCTCGAACAAGCTTCCTCTTCTATTGTATTGTTTGTTGAAAGCCTTGGAGTAAGCGTTAAAGAAGTTGCTGAATTGCTTCGAAATCAGACCTGGCAGGACTGAGGCGTCCCCGTTTTCAAAAACTGCCAGGTCTTTTAACCTCCTTTTAGATTGGAAATACGCAACCAACTCCTCCTCTCTTTTCATCCTCACCAAAAAATGGAAATGGTTAGGCATCAGGCAATACGCATGCGTATCGGCAATGGGGCTGATGTATTCCACGTATTTCTGTAAAAAATAGCGATAGTTCTCTTCCGTTCGGAAGAGGTTATCCTCTGCATTGCCATGGTTGTACACATGGTAGACTTGGCTGGGATGGAGCGGAGTGGTTGGCATGTTGAATTTATACTTTTAAACCTAACAGGTCTTGGAGACCTGTTAGGTTTTTACGTTAAAAAGATTACTGCTTCAACAAACTTTCAATTTCCTTCAAACGTGCATCGATGGATTGCAGCGATGCTTCCAGCTTTTCTTTATCGCTTTGCAGGTTTTGCACCTCTCCGTTTTTCTGAACTAATTGCTTTTTAAGTTCTTCTATTTGGGCTTGTTGTTCTTTGATTAATGTCTCTAATTTTTGGTTTTCAGCTAGTTTAGTTTGAACACTTCCAATAAATACTTTACCGTTATTCAGTAGAACTCCTACATGCTTCCCGTCTAAGGTTTTTACTATTCCATTATCAATATTTACCTGATTTTTATCAAAAGCCAACTGACCAATAAGTCCTACTAAAGTATAATCTGAAGATTCAATTGTTACATCAGTAGCGTTCCCAATAAAAGCAGGGTCGGTAGATACAATCCCCATAAAAGTATCACCTGCATGATATTTTCGAACCTTCCCTGTTTCACTGTTAATCCCAACTAAATCACCATTTTTCAGTTTTATTTCATGCTTGAAATACTCAGCGAAATCCGCCCCTCCTCCTGAAAAAGCTCCATCAGCAAATACATCTCCGTCGTTTTGGACCTTAAATTCAACATCATCTCCTGCTCCACCTAGTGCAGTAGCTTGACTTATTATAGTAAAAGCATCGTTATTACTTGCGCCAACACCATTTCTAAGAAGTAAAACAGCTGGGTTAGTTGTACTATTTTTATCAATTATAGCAGGATAACTAGTCGTACCCTCAACTTGAAGTTTTGAAGTTGGTGTAGTAGTACCAATACCTACATTACCTGTCGGTAAAAATGTCATCATTGCATTACCTGTATTAGCAGCATCTGTTGGTGAATTATAACTAATCAATAAAGAGTGATCCACACTTTTTCTGTGTCCTATAAACCATGAAGCTGTAGAAGTTAATTCATAATCTTTATTATCGCTTAATACAATGCTACTATAACCAAATGAATCTGCAGAACCATGTAAGTATAAATGGCTTGCTGTTCCATTTCTTTCTCTAAAAGACATTCCTTCAGTAGCAGTTGAACCTTGTAATTCTAATTTGTGCAAAGGGTTGGGTTCCCCAATTCCAATATTACCCCCTTCTAAAATTGTCATGTATACACTACCATTATCAGGATCATCCGTTGAGGTATTTAACCCTAAAATAAACGAATGATTGGGCGACTTACGATGTTGCATAAACCAAGCAGATGTTGAAGTTAACTCATAGTCAATATTATCACTTAAAAAAAAGCCACTATAAGCAAAAGGGTCGGCAGAACCATGTAGCAATAAGGAAGCCCCAAATCCTGCCCTTTCTCTAAAAGACATCCCTTCGGTAGTCGCAGAACCTTGGACTTCAAACTTGTGAGTAGGATTGGTTAGTCCAACTCCAACATTACCTCCAGTAAAATATGCCAGAGTTCCATCAAACTCAAAGGCACCTACTTTTGCCCAAGCAGAACCATTCCAGTAATAATACCCTTGCTCCCCATCGGTTTGGTAGATGGTTAAGCCTAAGGCTGGGGTGGCTATTGCATTGCGCTGTGCAGAGGTCATGCGAGGGAATAAAACGCCTTGGGTGGTGGAGCTTACATCTAAAACTGCCGAGGCATCGGGGTCGGCACCGGTGGTATTTACCGAAACGCCGTCTTGGGCGTGCGCACACAAAGTGGTAAATAAGCTAATAAGAAGCAGTGTGTAAAACGTTTTCATTTCGAAGTATCACTATTAAGTAAAACATATATTTCGCAATGGACATGAGTGCCCTTATAGTATAGGGGCATGTTTGGTGAAATCTGCACGTCAAATGCGTAATTATTTTTTACTTTTTTTTCGAGGGCATAAAAAAAACCGCTCTACCAATGCGATAGAGCGGTTTTGTATGAGGTTGTTTTTTCTTAGTCGTACAGATTACTGATGCGCATAAGCCCTTCGGGGTTTACCACTTTGATGCTGCGCTTATCAATTTCAATGAGTTTCTCGTTTTTAAATTCTGAGATAATACGGATAGCGGTTTCTTTTACAGTGCCCACAAACCCGGCTAAATCTTCGCGGGTGAGTGTAATTTGCTCGCGGTCTTCAAAAGCCTTATCGAGCAAAATGAGTGCTTCGGCAATTCTGCCGCGTACCGGCTTGTAAGCAATGTCGGTAATTTTGCTTTCAGCCGTTTCGATTACTTCGCAGAGAACTTTCATCATGCCGTCGTAAAAGCGAGTGTTGTTTTTGAGCAAATCCAAGAATTCCGCTTTAGGAACTAAACAGATTACGGTGTCTTCTAATGCAACGGCAGAAGCGCGATAGCGCGTGCCGCTAATCAAAGAACGATAGCCTAAAAAATCACCCGATTTGGCAATGCGCAAAATTTGTTCTTTCCCATTACTGCCCAGCTTGGTTACTTTAACCATGCCTTTGCTCATGCAATAAATCCCAAGGGGTAGAGATCCTTCTTGGAAGATCACCTGTCCTTTTTTATACACGTTACAGCTTTTGGTAGCATTGATATCTTCGAGTTGCTCTTTAGTGCAAACATTGAACAAGCAGTTGTCTTTTGTGTCGCAATGTTCGCATCGGGGTTGGGTGAATTTTACCATTTTTGGTAGGTGTTTAGGTAGTGAAAAAGTAGTTTGTCTGCTTTTTGACAAAACAGGAAGTAACAATAATAAATTCTGTTTGTTTTAAAAAAGATATTGGTTTAACAATTATTGAAAAAGTGTCAATAAAATTATTATAGTAATAATATAGCAACTTCCTGTGAATCAAGCAAAAACTATTTTCACCCTACCTGCATTAGTGTACTAGTTTTTCTGATTTTTCCCTGCATTTTCTACCAAAATACATACAGAGGCATCGCCGGTTACATTCACTACCGTTCGACACATGTCTAAGATTCGGTCAGGAGCTAAAATGAGGGCAATGCCACTTACCGGCAAACCGGCTTGCTCCAATACAATAATTAACATGATAATTCCTGCCCCGGGCACCGCAGCAGCCCCTATGGAAGCCAGTGTAGCGGTTAAAACTATTCCTAGTTGCTGCCCCAATGTCAAATCGATTCCGTATGCCTGAGCAATAAATACTGCTGCTACCCCTTGGTACAAGCTCGTACCGTCCATATTTACCGTAGCTCCTAACGGGAGTACAAAGCTCGATGTTTCTTTGGAAACACCTAAAAACCGCGTAACTCGATCCATGGTAACCGGTAAAGTTGCTGCACTCGAGCTGGTAGAAAATGCCATCATTTGAGCGGGCCCAATCCCACTAAAAAACCGTCCATACGGATACCGAATGAAGATTTTGAGGAGCAGGGGATAGAACCCAAATACCATAATCGATAGCCCTATCACTACTACTAAAGAGTAATACCCCAGTGTTGCCAATAATTCTGCCGCTTTGGAAGGATCATCGCCGGCAAAATCAGCAATTAAAGCCGTAATAAGCGCAAACACTCCATAGGGTGCTCCTAACATAATAATATTGACCATTTGGATAATCACATCGTTCACCCCATCGAAAAAAGCCTTCACCGGAGCTGCCACTTTTTGGTCAATCATTACGGTGGCTACTCCAAAAAATATAGCAAAAACGATTACCTGCAGCATATTGCGGTTATCGGTGATAGAGTTGAAAATATTACTGGAGAACATATCTACCAAGGGCTGAAGCACGCCTTGTTGATTTACGGCTTGGGCAGCTTGTGTTCGTTTTTCGGTATCTTCAGCAAACTGTACGCTGAACGCTTCTCGTGTTTCTTCGGAAATTACACTCCCCGGCTCAAACACATTTACCAAAATAAGCCCCAACGTTACCGCTGTTACCGTAGTAAAAATGTAAAGTCCTAAGGTACGCCCTCCCATTGCCGAAAGTCGCGAAATATCGGTAAGGCTGGTAATTCCTTTGATTAGGGAAACAAGGACCAATGGTACGGCAATCAGTTTTAATAGATTAATAAAGATAGTCCCGAAGGGCTTAATAAACTCTTGTGAAATATGCCCATTCCCCGTAAGGCTTAGTCCTAAGCCTACGGCTAGGCCAAGCACCATCCCAATGATAATTTTCCAGTGTAGTGGTAGTTGTTTCATAGTAATCAATTGTAGTGTTTTTCCTCAAATATAGGATATGCCATGCAGGATATGCGCAAAGCAATGCCAAAACTACCACCTTACTACTGCCGGTTAAGCCATTCTACAAACTGCCGAAGACTTTCTTCGTTTTTAAACTTAACTTTTTCGGGATATTGGTTGTAGAGTGCTGTTCCAAGAAATGCTTGTAGTACCTCAATAGCTTCTTTCTTTTTCGTAGGGATTTCCACAGCATCCTTTCCATGTGCCAATAGCCAATATTCTTTAGCCTTAATTTCATCGTAAGCACGGCCAACGTCGAGCGCGGTGTAATAATCCGATTCTTTTACATAGTATTCGCGCTGACTCAATAAAAAATACTCTCCCTCCGTCCATATTTTTACAAAACCAGGGTCGAGGGGTTTTCCGGTAGGGTTAAACGCCGCTGCATTGATAAAACTTTCCTGTTTGCCGGTTTCGTGGTTCATCCATGCGAAGCTAGTAACATCATCACCGGCAACAAGCATTTTTTTCCCTTTATCGTTAAAAATTATCTGATTGTCTTTCACGTGGTATTTGATTGCTACATTTTCCACCGTTTTACCATTTTTCAAGTAAATGTTGCCCATATACCATTCTGCATTGTAGAAGTAATCGCCCACCAACCCAATTTCGAGTGGCTTAGAAAAATTAATAAGAGAGCGGGTATCTTGAAGTCCGCGGCTCATAGCGCCAATTTGCTCAGAAAGGTTAATGTTTACTTGGGCATAACTCATCCCGATGGCTACGAATAAACTAAAGCCCATCAAAAAAAAGTTTTTCATTGGTGGATTCACTTAAGATAAGCCGCTTATG
>CAYMYI010000161.1:0-8205 GCA_964394585.1 uncultured Roseobacteraceae bacterium | reverse complement strand
CATTAATCTCCACTCTACCGCTCATATTGTCCATATTGAGTACACTTCGCATGCTGCCATCCTCCATATCAATACGTACGCGGTTTTTATGTTTATCCCACACGAGGGTGCGCCTGCCAAAAAAATTCCATGCGATATAGCGTGTGGTATCCCAAGCGGTTCGCCCCCCCATTTTCTCCATTACTTCGTCGGCAATGGCGATAGCTTTAGCATCGGAAGCAGCGGCGTTAAACCCTTCAGCAGGGGGATTCCCGACAATAGTTTTTTGTTGAGTATCCTGCGATTTTTCCGAGGAAGATGTGCAACCGTACAGAAATGTGGTTGCTAATGCCGCAATGAGTAAAACGTGTTTAGTATTCATAATCGAGGTTTTTGATGGTATACTGCTTTGCAAAATAACTCATTCAGCAAAAACATGTTTTAGGGGAATGCATTAGTGTTAAATTACCCCAAATTTCGGGTAGGAAAGAGGTAGCAGTTCATTCGTAGAGGAAAAACCAATTTACACCAAAAAAGGCAACTGTTTCCAATTGCCTTTTCATAGATATAATTTAAATAAGGTTACGAGTCGAGACTTGCAGGAGAGTTTTTCTTTACCGTGATAGTAAGCTCTTCTTTTTCTTCTTCAAAGTCGGCAACAATCGTATCGCCCTCTGCAATTTCCTTTTTTAAGAGTTCTTCTGCTACCGGATCTTCCAAGTACTTCTGAATAGCTCTGTTTAGGGGACGGGCACCATACTGCGGGTCATATCCTTTTTCAGAAAGAAAATCTTTGGCTTCCGTAGAAAGTTCTATATGGTACCCCAAGCTTTCGATGCGGTCATACAGTTTCTGTAACGAAAGATCAATGATTTTATGGATGTGCTCACGCTCAAGAGAGTTAAACACAATTACATCGTCAAGTCGGTTTAAGAACTCAGGTGAAAACGCTTTTTTCAATGCGCTTTGAATTGTACTCTTCATTACCTCATCTTGGCTAGCGGCATTGGAAGTCGAAAAACCGATTCCGGAACCAAAATCTTTCAAGTCGCGTACCCCAATATTTGAAGTCATGATAATGATCGTATTACGGAAGTCGACTCTTCTGCCTAACCCATCCGTTAAGATACCATCATCTAATACTTGTAATAGCAAGTTGAACACATCGGGGTGTGCTTTTTCGATTTCATCGAGTAATACAACGCTATAAGGTTTTCTACGAATTTTCTCGGTAAGCTGCCCACCTTCTTCATAGCCTACATACCCTGGAGGCGCTCCTACCAGACGCGATACGGAGAATTTCTCCATGTATTCACTCATATCTATTCGGACCAAGGCGTCTTCTTTATCGAACAGGTAACGTGCTAATACTTTGGCAAGCTCTGTTTTACCCACACCGGTAGGCCCTAAGAAAATGAAGGAACCAATAGGCTTTTTAGGGTCTTTCAACCCAACACGGGTACGCTGAATAGCTTTCGTGAGTTTTGCAATGGCTTCTTCTTGCCCTACTACTTGGCCGATAAGTTCTTCTTTCATGCCTAATAGCTTAGCGCCCTCGTTTTGAGCAACACGATTTACCGGAATACCAGTCATCATTGCTACTACCTCGGCAACGTTTTCTTCGTCTACGGGATAGATTTTCTCGTTGGTCTCCTTCTCCCACCGATCTTTCGCACTATTGAGTTCTTCAAGCAAGCGTTTTTCTCGGTCACGCAGTTGCGCAGCTTCTTCGTACTTTTGGCTTCGAACAACAATGTTTTTCTCTTTTTTAATATTCTCGATTTGCTCTTCGAGCTTCACGATATCATCCGGAACATGAATGTTGTTAATGTGTACTCGGGCACCGGCTTCATCGAGCACATCGATGGCTTTATCGGGCAAGAAGCGGTCGCTTATATAGCGGTCGGAAAGTTTTACACATGCTTTGATAGCCTCTTCGGAGTAATCGACACGGTGGTGTTCTTCGTATTTACTCTTGATATTCTCTAAGATTTCGATGGTTTCCTCAGGGCTAGTGGCATCTACCATAACCATCTGGAAACGTCGAGCCAATGCACCATCTTTTTCAATATACTGGCGATATTCGTCAAGCGTAGTAGCACCAATACATTGGATATCGCCACGGGCTAAGGCTGGTTTAAACATGTTAGAGGCATCGAGTGAGCCTGAAGCGCCACCGGCACCCACAATGGTGTGGATTTCATCAATAAACAAGATAACTTCGGGGGCTTTTTCCAGCTCATTCATCACAGCTTTCATGCGCTCTTCGAATTGTCCACGGTATTTTGTACCTGCCACTAAAGATGCCAAATCGAGTGTTACCACACGTTTGCCAAACAACACACGCGATACTTTTTTCTGAACAATGCGTAGGGCAAGTCCTTCGGCAATCGCTGTTTTACCTACTCCTGGTTCACCAATTAAAATTGGGTTATTTTTCTTGCGTCGACTCAAGATTTGGGCAACACGTTCAATTTCATTTTCTCTACCTACAATAGGGTCTAGTTTCCCATCTTCGGCATATTTGGTTAAGTCGCGCCCGAAATTATCTAGCACTGGCGTTTTTGATTTTTCGCTACCGCGCGATTCTGAACCACGTTGCATACTACCGCCAAACATCCGCGACGAGTCCTCATCGCCTTCGTCGGTATCGGCAGCCATTGGATTTTCTCCTTGATACTCTAGTAATTCTTTAATCACCTCGTAGGTAACATCAAATTTATGCAAAATTTGAGTGGCAAGATTATCTTCATCTCGTAAAATAGATAAGATAAGGTGCTCAGTACCAATTAACTGCGATTTAAATATTTTCGCTTCAAGGTAGGTAATCTTGAGTACTTTTTCAGATTGCCTAGTGAGCGGAATATTTGCGAGGTTCTTAACATTGTGGGTGGCAGTACCACGGGTGGCCTGCTCTACGGTTTCTCGTAACTCATCTAGCTCGACCCCGAGCTTTTTGAGCAATGCAACGGCGACGCCCTCTCCTTCACGAATCATACCGAGCAGTAAATGTTCGGTACCGATGTAATCATGTCCGAGGCGCAGGGCTTCTTCTCTGCTTAAGGAGATGACTTCTTTTACTCTGTTTGAAAACTTAGCTTCCATAGCTACTCGAAATAATAGTTAACTTACTTTCTTAAATCTAGCGGAACGAGGCTAAAAATAAAAGCCTGCCTCTACATTAATCGTGGAATTTATGCAAAGTGCCTCTGTGCTATCTTGCATTAAAACATCTTGTTTAAAGGTATAAGGTTTGCTGAAAGCACGCCGTCCCTCATATATTAAGATACAAAGATAGTTTTTGTTTGTTGAAGGAGGTGTTTAGCGTGAGGCCCCTCACAAAAAAGCAAATCGAGCACACTCAAGTTCCCGACAAACGATGTTCCGAATACTTGCACATAAGTAGGGGCATGAATGATACCATTTGGTTGCTTTGGGTGTATTTTGCCCCGCAAATCGGTGAAATCAGTGGAAACGTGGGTTAGGTAACTGTCAGTATGGCGTAGTGATGCCTTTATATCCAAGTGGTATAGACACACTGTCAGTAGTTGATGGTTTAAATCGTACAACGATGGTAGTTTTTTTTTGAAAACCGCCCAGAAATCTTCTGCATAATACTCAAAAAAAGGTGCTTTTGCATAAGCTGAGTGGATGGTTCGCCAGTATTTTATATGCCAAGGAGTTTTGTAGTCAATTTCCACCGCTCGGATAGGGTGATGCCGATTAGCTTTTTTCAATGGAATGGTCAGCCGTTCTTGTCCTTGTGCCGAGTTAATGTAACATCGGTTGCGGTAGCTTTGCTTCTGGAATGATTCGTTTGCTTCCAGGTAGATTTCATCAAACTGGCAAAAAAAGCTCATATACGCAATGCAGGGCAAATGATGTAGCTCAAGGAGTGCTTTAGAAACGGGCATGGCTAGGGGAAACTGTACTAACGAGGGACTTCAACCGTTTCGATGAGCTGCCGAATCACTTCTTCGATGGTGCTGCCTTCCATTTCTTTTTCGGCAGTGAGCACCAACCGATGACGTAGCACAGGAAGCGCTACAAATTTTACGTCGTCGGGTGTTACAAAATCGCGACCTTGTAAAGCGGCATAACCCTTAGCAGCCTTTAGCATGGAAACCGAAGCCCTGGGAGAGCCGCCAAGGTATAGAGCACTATTTTGCCGCGTGTTTTCAGTGATTTTGGCAATGTATTCCAATAAATTTGGCTCAACAATTACCTGCTGCACTTGTTGGCGGTAGGTAACAATTTCTGCGGGCGAGAGTACTTTATTTAAGAGCGTAATTTCTTTTTGGTCTTTCCGTTGGTGAACACCTTCTAAAATTTTTATTTCTTCTTCGTAAGAAGGGTAGAATACTTCGATTTTGAACAGAAAGCGATCGAGTTGGGCTTCCGGTAATCGATATGTACCCTCTTGCTCAATAGGGTTTTGGGTGGCAATCACCATGAAAGGCGCCTCCATTTTACGGGTGATACCCTCTGTGGTAATTTGCCGCTCTTCCATTACCTCAAACAATGCTGCCTGCGTTTTTGCTGGAGCTCGGTTAATCTCGTCAATTAACACGATATTCGAGAAGATAGGTCCTTCTTTAAACTCAAACTCAGAGGTTTTTAGGTTGAATATAGAAGTTCCTGTTACATCGGAAGGCATTAAATCAGGGGTGAATTGGATACGCGAAAACGCCGTTTCGATGGTAGTAGCCAGGAGCTTAGCGGTAAGTGTTTTGGCTACTCCTGGTACGCCTTCAATCAGTACATGCCCATCGGCTAGGATAGCGGTAATGAGTAAATCGACCATTTGAGGTTGCCCTACAATCACCTTTCCTATTTCTTGGCGGATTTGTTGCACCGCTTGGTGTAATTGCGAAAGGTCGATGCGGTTTTCGAACATATCAGCGTTTTCTTCCATAATAGTTTGATGGGTTAATAAAGTACGAAGCTATAAAATTACACTTTGCTACGATTTCGGAAACGTTCTATCGCTTCGGAAAGGCTACTCAATTCTGCTTCCGAAATGTTTTTTTGGTTTTCAAGCCGATTGATTTGTTCAAATAAGCGACTGACCTGCTCTTGGGAGAGTTGGGCTCGTGCACTCACTTTGGTGGCTTGTATTTCCCCAAGTGTAGTGGTTCCAATGTAAAAGTAGGTTCTCAAATATTCTTTAAAGAAGAGTATTTTCTTCTTGGCTAAATCGGTATGATTTTTCTGTTGAAAGTAGAGCTGCCCAATGGTTTCTACGAACTCTAAGGAGGTGTTTACCGGTGGAAGTACAATGGGGATAATGCGTTGCCGACGTTTCCCTTGGAAAAGTATAAAAATAAGTAAAGTAAGTAACAACGTGTAATACCCCCAACGCAAAGGTTCATTTTGCAAAATGAAACGCAGTGGGGTACGCAACTCATTACGACCCGATTGGTAGTACTCATCCCACCAAAGAGTGGGCTTTTGGGGTAAATGAGAAAGTACACGCTCGATGTATTCGCGCGTGTGTGGTTGTACCATGTTGTAGTTAGTAAAAATAAGTGGGTTGGCATGTAGCCAAATATTGCCTTCCCCAAAAGGTATTTTGATGAAATTCGCATATCCATTGGTAGTTTCGCCCAATACAATGCTAGAATCACGAGTATACTGATCGAAATAAAATGAAGTGGTGCCTTTACGGAAGTAATAGAGCGCGGAGTCTGCCTGAAAAGAGGGGTGTAACAATCTGGCTGCTACCGAATCCACGGCGTGAATATCCTCTTCGTCCTCCCCCCCATTTAAGAAAAAAGAAAAACTCCGCGAGGTGCCCAAGTGCAGTGTATCGGCAAAATACTCTGAAAACCATGTACTGGCAATAAATATTTCTCCGCCCGCATTGACAATTTGTAAAAGGGCGTTTGTATCGAGCGAGTCGGGGGTAAACTTTTCAGTAACGATGCACCACAGTCCTTCCGTCTCTTGCCCTTTTACCTCTTGAGCAGTTTCGTAGAGGGTTTGGGCTTGGGGCTTCACCTCAGCATTAAAAAACGATGGGAGCAAATTATAAAGTAGAAAATTACCGTATGGAATTTTATCGTTGCGGTCGTAGGTACGTCGCCAATCGAGTGCTTTGGGAGCATAATACTCTGCAAGAAGCAGAAGCCCTACAAGCCCTACGAGCAAGGCAACATATTTTCGGTCGGCTTTGCGTAAGAAGGGCGTCATAAGGTAACTAGCTTTTGGTCTATGGTATCAAAGGTGGCTTTTGCTTTTTCGTAAAGCGCTGGTTCAATTTGAAAAGCACCATAATAGATTCGTTCAAAAACATAGGTTGCTTTTTCAAAGTCCTTCCGTAGCGAAGGCTCTGTAACTTCCAGTTCGAGTTCGTGGTTGGTCTTGTGTTCGTTCCACTCAATCACGGCTTTTTCATCCATCTTTTTCAGCAGAAATAAATAGGAGTAGCGCACGGCGAGGCGATAATCATTTTTCTGTAAGGCACTTTGAATGGCAGCCGGAAAGTCTTCGAGTTCGAGTTCCTCTTCTATAATTTTAGCATCAATTTTATGCTTAGTAGCTCTACGGTAAATGCCTTGGGTAGGCTCAATACCCATTAGTTTCATTACGATAAAACTAATGATTATTGCGGCAATGCCATAGATGAAATAGCGGATGGCAGAGCGGTTCTCTCTTGTAGAAAAAAGTGCGTCGAGCATATCGGCAATCCAATAACCGATTTGGTCGAGCAGCGAGTAGGTCTTTGCCTTTTCTTGGAAATAATTAAATGCATCGGAGTCGGCAAGTTGTTGCAGGGTATCGGCAGAAAACTGCCGAGGCATTACAGGGACTTCTTGCAATGCGTTGAGCGCGGAATCTTGTTGGGCAAATGCGCTCCCAGAAAGTGAGTAAAGCATAAGGTAGCCTACAAGGATGATGGAGTACTTGAATTTCATGCAATTACAGGTTACCATATGCTCCCTTCTTCTTCGTGAGAAGAGCCTTTCCCGATTTGATCGATTTTGGAAATAAGCCCAACCATTTCGCGCTTTTCCACCAAATTGAAATATTGAAATGCCATGGCAATCCAAAAGATAGGCATGGTTAAGAAATATCCTAAAAAGGCTATGATATAGGAGAGCACTGTAAGAAAATGGATGTTTTCGATGCCGCCTTGCTCGAACCCATGTGCCAGCACTATGAAGTTAAGCACTTGGAGCGGGATTGAGAATATGAGTTGGAAAAAGTAATAAATCACCAGCATTAGAAAGGCAATCCCTGCTGTCGAAAACCACTCTCGTCCTTCTACTAATTGAAACAAACGGCTGAGCGCCTTTCCGTAAGAAGCCTTTTCAACCACTTGTATTATGTATATGAGCAATAGGGGGGCTGTCAGAATAAAAGCGCCTATAAATGCGAAGAACCCTAAAAATAAAGCGGCAATAGCGCCACCCGTACCGCCGAATGCTGCTAAAACACCTGTTACACTAACAAAAATTAATGTGATAATGATGAAGACAAAGGCGTTCCCCAGTGTGCTGATCAACAAACGGACAATGTGTCGGCGTGCGCGCTGCCATACCACTTTGAGCGAAATGGAATCGCGCCCAAACTCGGCATATACCAACATAAATTCATAGACTAACGCAACGCTTAAAATAAGCCCTATGCTCAGTACTAGGAACGAAATAATGGTGGCAGGAGCCGTGTATGCAAGCCAAACTTGCGAAAATGCATCGGAAACTCCGCTGAGTTCACCGCCTATTGAGGAAGTTAAGGTACGGGCAACTACACTTAATAAGATGCCGCACACAATTACAACACGCAGTGAGAGGGTCAGCATCATGCGTGCTAATTGGCTGAAATTGTAGCGGATAAACGAAAAAGTCGCATTGATTTTTTCGCCAAAGTCGCGTTTCTCTCGTAACTCGATAAGGTTTTGAAACTCCATTTAATAAAAATACACTCTTGCAACGGAAACGCCAAGCAGAACGGGGCAATCAATATTGTAAAAGCCCGATGCTTCGCAAGAGTTCGAAGAGTTGTTCTCCGGCAAGGGTAAGGCAAACACCCCAAAAAATAGCACTGGCGAGCATGAAAGAGAAAATTCGTTGCCACGACTCGCCGAACGATACTACTATGAGCGTTCCTACTGGTGGGCTAAATAGCAGTGGCGTAAGGAAGGCAATGCCTACTACTCCGTATTTCCTCCAAATTTTCACAATGCGTCGGTTGCGTGGAGTGAATAGTTTGCGGCGGGCACCT